>NZ_JANLOG010000060.1:0-12468 GCF_025466205.1 Pseudomonas sp. 13B_3.2_Bac1 | reverse complement strand
TTTGCGACGTTTCATCTATTGCTCCTTACGCTTCAGGCGCTGCGACGCCCGATCCAGCCAAAGGTAGATCACCGGCGTGGTGTACAGCGTCAGCAACTGGCTGAACAGCAAGCCGCCAATGATCGAAATCCCCAACGGTCGGCGCAGCTCCGAGCCATAGCCGGTGCCGAGCACCAGCGGCAGCGCGCCAAGAATTGCCGCCAGCGTGGTCATCATGATCGGCCGGAAACGGATCAGACAGGCGCGGCGAATCGCTTCTTTCGCGCTCAGGCCGAATTCACGGCGCTCGGTGATGGCGAAGTCGATCATCATGATCGCGTTCTTCTTCACGATCCCGATCAGCAGAATCACCCCCACCAGCGCGATGATCGACAGTTCAGTCCCCGTCAGCAGCAACGCGATCAAGGCACCGACCCCGGCCGAGGGCAAGGTCGAAAGAATCGTCAGCGGATGCACCAGACTCTCGTAAAGCATCCCCAGCACGACATACACCGACAGCAGCGCCGCGACGATCAGCAACGGTTCACTGGCCACCGAAGACTGGAACACCTGCGCGGTGCCGGCGAACTGGCCGACCACGCTGGCCGGCATGCGCAATTGCTTCACGGCGTTTTCAACTAACGCCGTCGCCTGACCGATGGATACGCCTGGCGCGAGGTTGAACGAAGCGGTCACCGCTGGAAAGGTGCCCTGATGACTGATCGAAATCGCTGTGCGCCCCACCGAATAATCAGCAACAGCCGACAGTGGTACCAACGGTTGCGAGGCGGTGGCGCTGAGGTTCGGTGCCGCCGCAGCGCCCTTGGTGGTGACGGCCGCCGTGCCCACCGGCACGTAGACATTTTTCAGGGTGGCCGGGTCAGCCCAGTACGGCGGCGCAACTTCCATCACTACGTGGTATTGGTTGGCGGAACGGTAGATGGTCGAGACCTGACGCTGGCCGAACGCGTCGTACAGCGTCTGGTCGATGGCCGACATGCTCACGCCCAGTCGCGCCGCCGCATCACGATTGACGGTGACGCTGGCCATCAGGCTGTTGTCCTGCTGATCGGTGTTGATGTCGGTCAGTTGCGGCAAGGTGTGCAGCGCCGCCACGACTTTGGGCACCCATTCATCGAGGGTGCTCTGGTCATCGGCGGTCATCGTGTACTGATATTGCGCCCCGCTCTGCCGCCCGCCAACGGTGATGTCCTGCGCTGATTGCAGGTACAGGCGCGTGCCGGGCATGTCGCCCAGGGTGCGGCGAATCTGCCCGATGACCTGATCGGCGCTGTCCTTGCGATCAGCCAGTGATTTGAGGGTAATGAACAACTGCGCACTGTTCACCGCGCCGCCGATCCCGCCGCCACCGCCGACAAAACCACCGACGGTGGCCACGTTCGGATTGCTCAGCACCTTCTGGTTGATCTCGCTGAAGTTCGACTGGATCGCCCCGAAGGAAATGCTCTGCGCCGCGATGATGCTGCCGGACATGCGCCCGGTGTCTTCCTGCGGGAAAAAGCCCTTGGGCACCATCACGTACAGGACGCACGCCAGCACGATCACCAGCAACGTCAGCAACCCCATCAAGAACGAATGCTCCACCACCCAGCCCAGGGTGCGGTCATAGAAGCGGTGAAAGCGCGAATCCGGGTGATCTTCGCCGTCCCCAGCCTGCTCATTGGTACGCAGCAGCACGCTGGCGAGCATCGGCGTCACGGTCAGTGATACCAGCATCGAAATCACGATGGCCACCGACAGCGAAATCGAAAACTCGCGAAACAGTCGCCCGACTATGCCGCCCATCAGCAGCAACGGAATGAACACCGCCACCAGCGACACACTGATGGTCATCACCGTGAAGCCGACCTCGCGCGCCCCGGCCAGCGCCGCCTGCACACGGCTTTCGCCCTTCTCCAGATGGCGCATGATGTTCTCGACCACCACGATCGCATCGTCCACCACAAACCCGGTGGAAATGGTCAGCGCCATCAACGACAGGTTGTTCAGGCTATAGCCGAGAAAGTACATCGCACCAAACGTGCCGAGCAGCGACAACGGCACGACAATGGCCGGGATCAGCGTGCTGCGCCAGTCGCGGAAGAACGCGAACGTCACCAGCGTCACCAGTGCGATGGAAATCAGCAGGGTCATTTCCACGTCATGCAACGACGCACGAATGGTGGTGGTGCGATCCATCAGGATGTTGATCTTGATCGCCGAAGGGATCGAACTTTGCAGAAACGGCAGGTCGGCCTTCACCGCATCCACGGTGTCGATGACGTTGGCCCCGGGCTGCTTGAACACCACCAGCAGCACCGCTGGTTTGCCGTTGGACAGGCCGAAGTTGCGCAGGTCTTCGACGTCTTCGGTGACGTCGCCCAGATCGGAAATGCGCACCAGATCGCCATTGTTTTTCTTCACCACCAACGGCCCGTAATCGGCGCCCTGGTAGAGCATGTCGTTGGCCTTGAGGCCATAGGATTGAGCGCCGAGCGCCACCGTGCCCTTGGGCAGATTGACGTTGGACGCCTGAATCACCTGGCGCACCTGTTCGAGGCTGACGCCATAGCGGTTGAGCCGATCCGGGTTGAGCTCGATGCGTACCGCCGGCAGCGCCGCGCCGCCCACCGTGACGTCGCCGACCCCGGTGGTTTGCAACAGGCGTTGCTCAAGCAGGGTCGAGGCCACGTCATACATCTGTCCGCGTGTCGCGGTGTCGGAGGTCAGGCTGAGGATCAGGATCGGCGAGTCGGCCGGGTTGACCTTGCGGTAGGTCGGGTTGCCGGACAGGTCGCTCGGCAGATTGCTGCGCGCCGCGTTGATCGCCGCCTGCACGTCCCGGGCGGCGCCGTCGATGTCGCGGTTGAGGTCGAACTGCAGGGTGATGCGCGTCGCCCCCAGCGAACTCGACGAGGTCATTTCAGTGACCCCGGCGATCTGCCCGAACTGGCGCTCCAGCGGCGTCGCCACCGACGATGCGACAGTGCTCGGATCAGCGCCGGGCAACGAAGCGCGCACGCTGATGGTGGGGAAATCCACTTCCGGCAGCGGCGCCACTGGCAGCAGGTTGAACGCCAACACGCCGAACAGCGCCAGCCCCACCGCCAGCAACGTGGTGGCGATCGGGCGCTGGATGAACGGCGCGCTAAGGTTCATCGCGATAGGCCTCGACCAGCGCTGGCCGGCGCCGAGTGAAACGCTGCTCCAGACTGTGCATGGCGAGGAAAATCACCGGGGTCGAAAACAGCGTCAACAACTGACTGAGCAGCAGCCCGCCGATGATCGCGATGCCCAGCGGATGACGCAGCTCCGAACCGATCCCGGTACCCAGCGCCAGCGGCACCGCGCCAAACAGCGAGGCCATGCTGGTCATCAGGATCGGCCGAAAACGCAGCTCGGCCGCCTGACGAATCGCCGCCACGGCATCGAGTCCGCCCTCGCGCTCAAGCTCCAGCGCGAAGTCGACCATCATGATGCCGTTCTTCATCACGATCCCGATCAACAGCACGATGCCGATCAGGCCGATGATGTCGAACTGCGTGCCGGTGATCAGCAACGCCAGCAGCGCGCCCAGCGCTGCCGAGAGCAAGGTCGAAAGAATCGTCACCGGGTGCACGAAGCTCTCGTAGAGAATGCCCAGCATCAGGTACACGACGATGATCGCCGCCAGCACCAGAAACACCTGATTCGACAGTGACGCCTCGAACGTCGCCGCCGCCCCCTCCAGATTGGCCTGCACCGACAGCGGCAGGCCGGCCTTGGCTTCGATCTCGTTGAGCCGGGTCACCGCAGCACCAAGGGTCTGGCCGGGGGCGAGGTTGAACGACACGTCGGCATAGGGAAATTGCCCGAGGCGGTTGATGGTCACCGGCGCGCGAATCACCTGCATGGTCGCCATGCTGGACAGCGGTGCCACCCCGCCGCCGGGAATATCGACGTAGAGCCCGGTCAGCAAATCGGCCAGATTGTGCGGCGGATGATCAGTGGCAATCACTACGTGATACTGGTTGAGCTGGGTGTAAATGGTCGACACCTGACGCTGGCCGAAGGCGTCGTACAGCACATCGTCGATGGCCTGCGGGGTGATCCCCAGACGTGAAGCGGTGGCCCGGTCGAAGTTGAGCTGGATCTGATTGCCGAACTGCATCGCCTGACTCTGCACATCGGTGAACATCGGGTCCTGCTTGATCGCCGCCAGCAATGTGTTGGTCCACTGCTCCAGCTCATCCGGGTCGGTGGCCTGCAGGCCGAGGCGGTAGCTGGTGGTCGAGACCGTGGCGTCCAGCGTCAGGTCCTGCACGCTGTGCAGGTACAGGCGAATCCCGGCGTCGTCGGCGTTGGCGTCCGAGAGCCGGCGAATCACTGCCGCGCTGCTGTCGCGGTCGCCGTGGGGCTTGAGGTTGATCAGCAGGTTGCCCTGATTGATCGTCGGGTTGGTCTGGTCGATACCGACGAACGACGACAGGCTGGCCACCGCTGGATCTTTCAGAATTCGTGCGGCCAGCCGTTGCTGTTCGATCTGCATCTGCTGGAAGGAAATTGTCGGCGAGGCCTGGGAAATACCCTGGATCAGCCCGGTGTCCTGCTCGGGGAAAAAGCCCTTGGGCATCACCACGATGATCAGCAGGGTCAGTGCCCCGGTGAACACAATGGAAATCAGCGTCAGCCCGCGGTGCAGCAACACCCAGTCCAGGCCTTTGACGTAATAGCCATTGATCCGGTCGAAGAAATCGACCCGGCGCTCCTCGTGCCTGTGCTTGAGCATGCGCGAGCACATCATTGGCGTCAGGGTCAGGGTGATCAGCGCCGAGATGACGATGGTCACCGCTACGGTCATGGCAAATTCACGGAACAATCGCCCGACCACATCGCCCATGAACAACAGCGGAATCATCACCGCGATCAGCGCCACCGACAGCGAAATGATCGTGAAGCCGATCTGCTCCGAGCCCTTGAGCGCAGCCTCCATCGGCGAGTCGCCGGCCTCGATGTAACGGGTGATGTTTTCGATCATGACGATGGCGTCATCGACCACGAAACCGATGGCGATGGTCAGCGCCATCAACGTCAGGTTATTCAGCGAAAAGCCCAGCCCATAGGCCACTGCAAGTGTACCGATCAGGGTCAGCGGCACGGTTACCGCCGGAATGATCGTCGCCGGGAGATTGCGCAGGAACAGGAAAATCACGATCACCACCAGCAGCACCGCCACGCCCAGTTCGTACTGCACGTCGGTGACCGAGGCACGAATGGTTTGCGTGCGATCGGTGAGCACGTTGACCTTGAGCGTCGCCGGCAGACTGGCGCGCAACTTGGGCAACAGTTGCTGCACACGGTCAACCACGTCGATCACGTTGGCGCCGGGTTGGCGCTGGATATTCAGGACAATTGATGGCGTGCTATTGGTCCACGCGGCCTGACGTGGATTCTCCGGGCCCTGGGTCGAACTGGCGATCTGCGACAGACGGATCGGCGCGCCGTTCTTGTAGGCGATCACCAGGTCGCGATACTCCTCGGCCGACTGCAACTGGTCGTTGGTGCCGATCGAATACGCCTGATATTTGCCGTCGATATTGCCCTTGGCCTGATTGACGTTGGCCGTGCCCAGCGAAGTGCGCAGGTCATCAAGGGACAGACCGAGATTGTTCAGCGCCGAGGTGTTGGCCTCGACCCGCACCGCCGGGCGCTGACCGCCGCTGATGGTGACCAGGCCGACACCGGTGATCTGCGAAATTTTCTGCGCCAGCCGCGTGTCGGCGAGGTCTTCAACCTTGGTCAGCGGCAGCACGTCGGAGGTCAGCGACAGGGTCAGCACCGGCGCGTCGGCCGGATTGACCTTGCTGTACACCGGCGGGTACGGCAGGTTGGCCGGCAGGAACGTGCCGGCGGCGTTGATCGCGGCCTGCACTTCCTGCTCGGCGACATCCAGCGACAGCGACAGATCGAATTGCAGGGTCACCACCGAAGCGCCGTCGGAGCTGGTGGAGTTCATCGATTTGAGGCCCGGCATCTCGCCGAGCTGACGCTCCAGCGGCGCGGTGATCGACGAACTGATCACCTCGGGACTCGCGCCGGGGTATTGAGTGAATACCTGGATAGTCGGGTAATCGACCTCGGGCAACGCAGACACCGACAGCAAGTGATAACCGAGCATGCCCAGCAACAGCACCGCCACCATCAACAGCGTGGTAGCGACCGGGCGTTCGATGAAGGGGCGCGAGACGTTCATGTTGGGCGCCTCCTCACTGCGCGACGACTTTCACCGCAGAGCCATCGTCGAGTTTGTCGGCGCCCTCGGTGACCACCTGCTCACCGGCCTTCACGCCGTTGTCGAGCACTGCCGAGACGTCCCCCGTCGCCGGGCCGGTCTTGATGTTGCGCAGGCTGACCTTGTTGCCCGGATCGACCACGACGAACACGAAATCGCCCTTGCTGCCGTGCTGGATCGCCCGGGTCGGCACCACGCTGATCTGGGTCAGCGTGTCGGCCTTGAGTCGCGCATTGACGAACTGATTGGGGAACAGCGCCTTGCCCGCATCATCAAACTGCGCCTTGACCTTGATCGTGCCGGTGCTGGTATCGACCTGGTTGTCCAGCGCCAGCAGACTGCCAGTGGCCAGCAGATTGTGCTTGTTGCGGTCGTAGGCCAGCACCGTCACCGGCCCCTTGGCCATGGCCTGATTGATTGCGCCCAGATCATCTTCGGGCACGGCGAACACCACCGTGGCCGGGGTCATCTGGGTGATGACCGCAATCCCGGTGGTGCTGGTGGTGGTCACGTAGTTGCCGGGATCGACCTGGCGCAGGCCGACCACGCCATCCACCGGCGAGGTGATGGTGCAATAACTCAATTGCACTTCGAGGTTCTGCACGCTGCCCTGATCGGAAGCGACCGTACCTTGCAGTTGCTGCACCAGGGAGGCCTGGGTATCGAGGGTTTGCTGGGTGGTGGAACCGACCTTGATCAGCTCGCGATAGCGCGCCAAATCGCGCACGGCGTTGGCAAGCAACGCCTGATCGTGCATCAGCGTACCCTTGGCCACCGCCAATTGCGCCTTGAGTGCGCGGTCATCGATGCGGGCGATCACCTGGCCCTTGCGCACCTGCTGGCCTTCCTGAAATTCGACCGAGCTTAAAATTCCGTCGACTTGGGTGATCACTGTCACGCTGCGGGTCGGGGTGACGGTGCCGAGGGCGTCGATGTACACCGGCACATCCTGCAACTTGACTGCGACCGTTGCCACGGGTTCGGCCGGCGGCGGTGGCTTGGGCTTGCGCTGGTTCGACGCGAGGAACAGCCACAGCACCACTGCCAGCAATACAAGCCCCAGCACAACGATGGCCCAGGCGATTTTGCTGCGTCTGCGTTTTTCCACGGTATTTCACTCGAACAGGCCGACAATCACACACGGCAATTGAAAGTGAAGCCCGGCCATACAAGGCAAATCCCTGGCCAATGGCTTGATCGCTGCCTTGAACTCTAGCAGCGCCTCCCGAGTTCACCCAAAGATCTGCAGGTTCGTTCAGCCCCGAGACAGCGAAGTCCGTCCGCCCCGTGGCCGGGGCATTCTTGAGCGCTGCGCGAGGCCGGTGCTACCATGCGCAACCGCCAGAACAGGCAAGGAACCACCGGGTTTATGAGCACAATCCGCGAGCGCAACAAAGAACTGATCCTGCGTGCCGCCAGTGAGGAATTTGCCGACAAAGGCTTCGCTGCGACCAAAACCAGCGACATCGCCGCCAAGGCAGGATTGCCCAAGCCCAACGTCTACTACTACTTCAAGTCCAAGGAAAACCTCTACCGCGAGGTCCTGGAAAGCATCATCGTGCCGATCCTGCAGGCCTCGACTCCGTTCAACCCGGACGGCGTGCCGAGCGAAGTGCTCAGTGGCTACATCCGCTCGAAGATCCGCATCTCCCGCGACCTGCCCTTCGCCTCCAAGGTGTTCGCCAGCGAAATCATGCACGGCGCCCCGCACCTCAGCGCCGACCTGGTCGAGCAGCTCAACAGCCAGGCCAAGCACAACATCGACTGCATCCAGAGCTGGATCGACCGCGGCCAGATCGCCCCGATCGACCCCAACCACCTGATGTTCAGCATCTGGGCCGCGACCCAGACCTACGCCGACTTCGACTGGCAGATCTCTGCGGTCACCGGCAAGGACAAACTGGACGAGGCGGATTACGAGGCGGCGGCGCAGACGATTATTCGGTTGGTGTTGAAGGGGTGTGAGCCGGACTGATAGACCTCGTTGAGCGCTTCGCGAGCAAGCTCGCTCCCACGGGGATTTGTGAACGCCGCAGATCCAATGTGGGAGCGAGCTTGCTCGCGAATGGAGCGACCAGGTTTGACTGTCAGACCCAAATGGCATCCCACAGCGGATAGTCGCCAAGCTTCTGCACTAAACCTGCCCGCAATGGGTTGGCCACGACATATCGCGCTATTTTCACCAGATCCTCCTCTCGCCGTAGCGCCCTATCGTGAAATCCTTGCTGCCATAAACTGCCTTCTCTTTTCGCAGCCAGATTCACTGCCCGCGCGCTTAAGGATTTTGTCCGTTGCATCAGGTCACTTAAGGAACCTCGCTTCAAATCGATCAACCAATGAAAGTGGTCAGGCATAACTACCCACGCCAAAGAGTCGGCAAAGTCCTGCTCTTGGGCGCTTCGAAATTGGGCAACGACCAACCTGCCCAACGCAAAATCGCGGAAAACGGGTTCGCGATATAGGGTATTGGCAGTCAGTAGATAAATTCGGTTGGGCTCGTCGTAACGACCAAAGCGCAAGCGATGTGAAGCGGACAGTTTCGGCATTCCTTTGCACCTTTCAAGAGATGACCTGAAAGGTTAGATCTGCACACGGGGAGGAAGCGTCAAGACTGTTAGCCAGATGTGTCCGTTGAATCGCCTTCGCGAGCAAGCTCGCTCCCACAGTGGATTTGAGGTGTTCACACTTCATGTGTCAGAACACAAAGCTGTGGGAGCGAGCTTGCTCGCGAAGACTTCAGTTCAGACGCTACAAAATCAAGCCGCCACCCCCGCATCCGCCCTCAAATCCAGCGCCTCCACCGCTTTGATCGCCACTTGCTCATCAATATCCGACAGATCGCCGCTGATCCCGATCGCGCCCAGCACATTCCCCGCCTGATCACGAATCAACACTCCGCCCGGGGCCGGGACGACGCTGCCCTGGCCCATGCTGTTGAGTGCGGCGATGAACGCCGGGCGTTGTTGGGCGTCCAGCGCCAGCAGGCGTGAGCCCTTGCCTAGGGCGATGGCGCCCCAGGCTTTGCCGATGGCGATGTTCGGGCGCAGCAGGCTGGCGCCGTCTTCGCGTTGCAGGGTGATCAGGTGGCCGCCAGTATCGAGTACCGCGATGGTCAGCGGCGCGGCGTTGATGCCGCGTCCGGTGCTGATGGCCTGGTTGACCAGGTTGACTGCGACTTTCAAGGTTAAAGCGCTCATGGTGCCGTCCTCATTTTGTTATTGGGAAAGTCGTGGGGCTGCGCTCAAGTGCCGCAGACCGATGCCACAAATAGAACACAATGAATTATTTTTTTGTATACAATAATTCTCGAAAGGCGCCACATGCGACGAAAAGCCACAGCAAAACCGGCTTCCGACGAATGAAACAGACGCTTGAGAAAATGGATTGACCTGCGCCGTCCGCCGTGAATACACTCTGCGCAAAGCCACTTGTATACAATTACAAAACGTAAAGAGGCACAAAACCATGAGCAAAATGAGAGCAATCGAAGCCGCCGTTCTGGTGATGCGCCGTGAAGGGGTTGATACCGCTTTTGGCATTCCGGGTGCTGCGATCAACCCGCTGTACTCCGCCCTGCAGAAAGTCGGTGGCATCGATCACGTCCTCGCTCGCCACGTCGAAGGCGCGTCACACATGGCCGAGGGTTACACCCGCACCAAGGCCGGCAACATCGGCGTGTGCATCGGTACGTCCGGCCCTGCCGGTACCGACATGGTCACCGGGCTCTACAGCGCCTCGGCCGACTCGATCCCTATCCTCTGCATCACCGGCCAGGCACCCCGCGCCCGTATGCACAAGGAAGACTTCCAGGCGGTCGACATCACCAGCATCGTCAAGCCCGTCACCAAGTGGGCGACCACGGTTCTGGAGCCGGGCCAAGTGCCTTACGCATTCCAGAAAGCCTTTTACGAAATGCGCTCCGGCCGTCCAGGCCCGGTGCTGATCGACCTGCCGTTCGACGTGCAGATGGCTGAAATCGAATTCGACATCGACGCCTACCAGCCGCTGCCGCTGGCCAAGCCAACCGCGACCCGCATTCAGGTCGAGAAGGCTTTGGCCCTGCTGGATCAGGCCGAGCGTCCATTGCTGGTGGCTGGTGGCGGCATCATCAACGCCGACGCCAGCGATCTGCTGGTGGAGTTCGCCGAGCTGACCGGTATTCCGGTGATCCCGACCCTGATGGGCTGGGGCACCATTCCGGACGATCACCCGTTGATGGTCGGCATGGTCGGTCTGCAGACCTCGCACCGTTACGGCAACGCCACGTTGCTGAAATCCGACGTGGTGCTGGGCATCGGTAACCGTTGGGCCAACCGTCACACCGGTTCGGTCGACGTCTACACCGAAGGCCGCAAGTTCATTCACGTTGACATCGAAGGCACGCAGATCGGCCGCGTGTTCACTCCGGATCTGGGCATCGTCTCCGACGCCGCTGCCGCGCTGACCGTGTTCATCGAAGTCGCCCGTGAATGGCAAGCCGCCGGCAAGCTGAAAAACCGTAGCGCCTGGCTGCAGGATTGCCAGCAACGCAAAGCCAGCCTGCACCGCAAGACCCACTTCGACAACGTACCGGTCAAGCCGCAGCGCGTTTACGAAGAGATGAACCAGGTGTTCGGCAAGGACACCTGCTACGTCAGCACCATTGGTCTGTCGCAGATTGCCGGCGCGCAGTTCCTGCACGTCTACAAGCCGCGTCACTGGATCAACTGCGGTCAGGCCGGCCCGTTGGGCTGGACCATTCCGGCGGCGCTGGGCGTGGTCAAGGCCGATCCGAGCCGGAAAGTCGTGGCCCTGTCGGGGGACTATGACTTCCAGTTCATGATCGAGGAGCTGGCGGTCGGCGCTCAGTTCAAATTGCCTTACATCCACGTCGTGGTGAACAACTCGTACCTGGGGCTGATCCGTCAGGCCCAGCGCGGGTTCGAAATGGACTACTGCGTGCAGCTGTCCTTCGATAACCTGAACGCGCCGGAACTCAACGGTTACGGTGTCGACCACATCGCAGTCGCCGAAGGCCTCGGCTGTAAGGCCCTGCGGGTGTTCGAACCATCGGAAATCGCCCCTGCCCTGCGCAAGGCCGAACAGATGATCGAAGAGTTCAAGGTACCGGTGATTGTCGAGATCATCCTGGAGCGTGTGACCAACATCTCCATGGGGACCGAGATCAACGCCGTCAACGAATTCGAAGACCTGGCACTGGTCGGCAACGACGCGCCAACGGCGATTTCGTTGCTTGATTAACTGCTGACCGCTCTCCCTGTGAGAGCGGGCCATGTGGCGAGGGAGCTTGCTCCCGCTCGGCTGCGAAGCAGTCGTAAAGCTTTTGGGGCCGCTACGCGCCCCAGCGGGAGCAAACTCCCTCGCCACACAAGCCCGCTCCCACAAGGGGATCCTCACAAGATTTACGGGAGACCACCATGCCGCGTTTCGCAGCCAACCTGTCCATGCTGTTCACCGAACAGGATTTCCTTGCCCGTTTCGACGCCGCCGCCAAAGCCGGTTTCAGTGGTGTGGAATACCTGTTCCCGTACGATTTCAGCTCTGCCGAAATCAAGGCCAGGCTCGATGCCAACGGTCTGACCCAAGTGCTGTTCAACCTGCCGGCCGGTGACTGGGCCAAGGGCGAGCGCGGTATCGCGTGTCTGCCGGATCGGGTCGAAGAATTCCGCGCCGGGGTCGATCTGGCGATTGCCTACGCGCAGGTGCTGGGCAACACCCAGGTCAACTGCCTGGCCGGTATCCGTCCGCAAGGCATTGATGATGTGACCGTGGAGAAAACCTTCGTCGCCAACCTCAAGTACGCGGCCGACAAACTGCAGGCGGCCGGTATCAAACTGGTGATGGAAGCGATCAACACCCGCGACATCCCGGGTTTCTACCTGAACAACACGGCGCAAGCCCTGTCGATTCGCGAGCAGGTCGGCAGCACCAATCTGTTCCTGCAATACGACATCTATCACATGCAAATCATGGAAGGCGATCTGGCCCGCACCCTGCAATCGCACCTGGGCGAGATCAACCACGTGCAGCTCGCGGACAACCCGGGGCGCAACGAGCCGGGCACCGGTGAAATCAACTACCGCTTCCTGTTCGAACACCTGGATCGCATCGGTTACCAGGGTTGGGTCGGTTGCGAATACAAGCCGCTGACCACCACCGAGGCCGGTCTCGGCTGGCTCAAGAGCCACAACGCAATTTAAGAGCACTGCAAAACCCTT
>NZ_JANLOG010000090.1:0-13348 GCF_025466205.1 Pseudomonas sp. 13B_3.2_Bac1 | reverse complement strand
CACCCCCGCCCCCCCCCCCCCCCCCCACCCGCCCCCCCCCCCCCCCCCCCCCCCCCCCCCCCCCCCCCCCGCTCCCACAAGGTTCGGTGTACACCCCGCCCAAGTTCACAGGGCTGAACCTATGATGATTCCCTCCCCCTGGCGCGCCGATTTTCCGGCCATCGCCGCCCTGCAACGGCAAGACCAGACCTATCTGGACAACGCCGCCACCACGCAAAAACCCCAGGCCCTGCTCGACGCGCTAGCGCACTACTACGCCAACGGCGCAGCCAATGTGCATCGTGCGCAGCATCTGCCCGGCGCCCACGCGACGCAGGCGTTCGAAGACAGTCGGCTGAAAGTTGCCCAGTGGCTGAATGCCGGTGACAGCGGGCAGATCATCTTCACCCACGGCGCCACCAGCGCGCTGAATCTCCTGGCCTATGGCCTTGAGCATCTTTTCCATCCGGGCGATGAAATTGTCATCAGCGCCCTGGAGCATCACGCCAACCTGCTGCCGTGGCAGCAACTGGCACAGCGTCGCGAGCTGAAACTGGTGATCCTGCCGCTGGACGCCGACGGCGTGATCGACCTCGGCGCCGCTGTGCGTCTGATCAACCCGCGTACCCGTTTGCTGGCGGTCAGTCAGCTGTCCAACGTGCTCGGCGCCTGGCAACCGCTGCCGGCGCTGCTGGCGATGGCCAAGGCGCACAACGCGCTGACCGTAGTCGATGGCGCCCAAGGTGTGGTGCATGGTCGCCACGATGTGCAGGCACTGGGTTGCGACTTCTACGTGTTTTCCAGCCACAAACTGTACGGCCCCGATGGTCTCGGTGTGTTGTTCGGGCGCAACAAGGCGCTTGAGCAACTGCAGCCGTGGCAGTTCGGCGGCGAAATGGTGCTGGAAGCCAATTATCACGATTCACGCTTCCGCCCTGCCCCGTTGGGTTTCGAGGCCGGTACGCCGCCGATTGCCAGCGTGATCGGCCTCGGCGCCACTCTCGATTATCTGGCAGGGCTGGATCAGGACGCGGTGTCGGCCCACGAAGCGGCGCTGCACGCCTATCTGCTGCAAGGCCTGGCCGCGCGCAACGGCATTCGTCTGCTCGGCAAGCCGCAATTGGCGCTGGCGAGTTTTGTCGTCGAGGGTGTGCACAACGCCGATCTAGCGCATCTGCTGACCGAGCAAGGCATCGCCGTGCGCGCCGGGCATCACTGCGCCATGCCGTTGCTGAAAAGCTTTGAGCTGGCCGGTGCTATTCGTGTGTCGCTGGCGCTGTACAACGACTCCGAGGATCTGGAGCATTTCTTCGAAGCGCTGGATCAGGCCCTGGAGTTGCTGCGATGAGCCTGCCGCTCGCCGCCGCCGAAGCGTTGCAGACCTTTCAGAATGCTGCCGGTTGGGAACAACGCGCACGGTTGCTGATGCAGTTTGGCGATCGTCTGCCGCCGCTGAATGACGCGGACAAATGCGAAGCCAACCGCGTACATGGCTGTGAGAGTCAGATGTGGCTGGTGGGTGAGTTGCAGGACGGCCACTGGCAGTTCAGCGCTGCCAGCGATGCGCGGATGATTCGCGGGTTGGTGGCGTTGCTGCTGTTGCGGGTCAACGGTTTGAGCGCTACCGAGTTGCAGCAGGTGGATTTGCCCGACTGGTTCAATCAACTGGGGCTGTCGCGGCAATTGTCGCCGTCGCGCAGTAATGGCTTGAATGCCGTGCTCAAGCGCATGAATGAGCTGGCAGGCTGATCGCCTTCGCGAGCAAGCCCGCTCCCACAGGGGATTTGTGAACGCCACAGATCCAACGTGGGAGCGGGCTTGCTCGCGAAGAGGCCATTACTGACAACCTCAGACCTGAGGTTTGATGCGATCCGCCGGCCGCCGCACACCCGCCACAATCTTGTCCACAGCCTTGGTCGCCGCGACCATGCCGAACGTCGCCGTGACCATCATCACCGCTCCAAACCCGCCGGCGCAGTCGAGCTTCACGCCATCGCCGACAAAACTCTTCTGCAAGCAGATGCTGCCGTCCGGTTTCGGATAGCGCAGCTGTTCAGTGGAGAACACGCACGGCACGCTGTAATGGCGGGTCACGGTGCGCGAGAAACCGTAGTCGCGGCGCAGGGTCGAGCGCACTTTCGAAGCCAGCGGGTCGTTGAAGGTACGGTTGAGGTCGCAGACCTGAATCAGCGTCGGATCGATCTGCCCACCCGCACCGCCCGTGGTGATGATCTGAATCTTGCGGCGTTTGCACCAGGCGATCAGTGCAGCCTTGGCGTTGACCGCGTCGATGCAGTCGATCACGCAGTCGATGTTCGGCGTGATGTACTCGGCCATGGTGTCGCGCGTCACGAAGTCCGCCACCGCATGCACCTTACAATCCGGATTGATCCCGCGCAGGCGCTCGGCCATCACCTCGACCTTGGGTTTGCCGACGGTGCTGTCCAGCGCATGCAACTGGCGGTTGGCGTTGCTGACGCAGATGTCGTCGAGGTCGAACAGCGAAATCTCGCCCACGCCACAGCGGGCCATGGCTTCCGCCGCCCAGGAACCGACGCCACCGACGCCGACAATCGCCACATGGGCCGCACGCAGGCGCTCAAGGCCCTCGATGCCATACAAACGGGCGATGCCTGCAAACCGCGGATCTTCTGTACTCATGACCATTACCCCAAAAACCGGCGCGCATTATAGGGCCGTCGGCGGCCAAGAGCATCTTTGACGCTATGAACGGTGAACGCCGCCGTTTTGCGCAAGCCTTGTGGCGAGGGAGCTTGCTCCCGCCGGGTCGCGAAGCGGCCCTTGAAAAGCGGACTGCTTCGCAGTCCGGCGGGAGCAAGCTCCCTCGCCACGGGAATTGCTATAACTGAATAACAAAGTTTTCTCTTACAAGCTGTTACTAAAGAACTTAAATCAGGTTGGACTGCCCAATGTCGGGCATTTTCCTGCCCGGTGTACGAGCAGTGAACTGCCGGTGTAGGATTCGCGCCCTTTTGGCGTAAGCCGATCCGTTCCTTCGTTCCACAGCCTTTGGAACCCGAAATAGCTATGTCATCGCGTAAATTTGGTCTCAACCTGGTGGTGGTTCTGGCAATCGCCGCCCTGTTCACCGGTTTCTGGGCGCTGATCAACCGCCCGGTCTCCGCGCCCAACTGGCCGGAACAGATCTCCGGTTTTTCCTATTCGCCATTCCAGCAGGGCCAGTTCCCGCAGAAGGATCAGTATCCGACTGACGACGAAATGCGCCGCGACCTGGAGATCATGAGCAAGCTGACGGACAACATCCGCATCTACTCGGTCGACGGTTCGCTGCAGGACATCCCGAGACTGGCGGAAGAGTTCGGTCTGCGCGTGACCCTCGGGATCTGGATCAGCCCCGATCAGGAACGCAACGAGCGGGAAATCCAGCGCGCCATCGAACTGGCCAACACTTCGCGCAGCGTTGTTCGTGTGGTTGTCGGTAACGAGGCGATTTTCCGCAAGGAAATCACTGCCGAGCAACTGAGCGTGCTGCTGGATCGGGTGCGCGCGGCGGTGAAAGTGCCGGTGACCACCTCCGAGCAGTGGCACGTCTGGGAAGAACACCCGGAGCTGGCCAAGCACGTCGACCTGATCGCTGCGCACGTCCTGCCGTACTGGGAATTCATCCCGGTCGACAAGGCCGGGCAGTTCGTCTTCGACCGTGCCCGTGACCTGAAAAAGCTATTCCCGAAAAAACCCCTGCTGCTGTCCGAAGTCGGCTGGCCGAGCAACGGTCGCATGCGCGGTGGCGCCGACGCGTCGCCGGCGGATCAGGCGATCTACCTGCGCACACTGGTCAACAAGCTCAACCGCCAAGGCTTCAACTACTTCGTGATCGAAGCGTTCGACCAGCCGTGGAAGGCCAGTGACGAAGGTTCGGTGGGCGCCTACTGGGGCGTGTTCAACGCCGCCCGCCAGCAGAAATTCAACTTCGAAGGCCCGGTCGTCGCCATCCCGCAATGGCGCGTGCTGGCCATCGGTTCGGTGGTGCTGGCGCTGCTGTCGCTGACCCTGCTGATGATCGACGGCTCGGCGCTGCGCCAGCGTGGCCGCACCTTCCTGACCTTTATCGCGTTCCTTTGCGGTTCGGTGCTGGTGTGGATCGGTTACGACTACAGCCAGCAATACAGCACGTGGTTCAGCCTGACGGTGGGTTTCCTGCTGGCGCTGGGTGCGCTCGGGGTGTTTATCGTGTTGCTGACCGAGGCGCATGAACTGGCCGAGGCGGTCTGGACCCACAAGCGCCGGCGTGAATTCCTGCCGGTGGTGGGCGATTCGGACTACAGACCGAAAGTCTCGATCCACGTACCGTGCTACAACGAGCCGCCGGAGATGGTCAAACAGACCCTCGACGCCCTGGCCGCCCTCGATTACCCGGACTATGAAGTCCTGATCATAGACAACAACACCAAAGACCCAGCCGTGTGGGAACCGGTGCGCGACTACTGCGCCACCCTCGGCCCGCGTTTCAAGTTCTTCCACGTCTCGCCCCTGGCCGGTTTCAAGGGCGGCGCGCTGAACTACCTGATTCCGCATACCGCCAAGGACGCCGAAGTGATCGCGGTGATCGACTCCGACTACTGCGTGCATCCGAACTGGCTCAAGCACATGGTGCCGCACTTCGCCGATCCGAAAATCGCCGTGGTGCAGTCGCCGCAGGACTATCGCGACCAGAACGAAAGCACCTTCAAGAAGCTCTGCTACGCCGAATACAAAGGCTTCTTCCACATCGGCATGGTCACCCGCAACGACCGCGACGCGATCATCCAGCACGGCACCATGACCATGACCCGGCGTTCGGTTCTGGAAGAGCTGGGCTGGGCCGACTGGTGCATCTGTGAAGACGCCGAACTGGGTCTGCGCGTGTTCGAGAAAGGCCTGTCGGCGGCGTATTACCACGACAGTTACGGCAAGGGTCTGATGCCGGACACCTTCATCGACTTCAAGAAGCAGCGTTTCCGCTGGGCTTACGGCGCGATCCAGATCATCAAGCGCCACACCCGCAGCCTGCTGCGCGGCAAGGACACCGAGCTGACCCGTGGCCAGCGCTACCACTTCCTCGCGGGCTGGCTGCCGTGGGTCGCGGACGGCATGAACATCTTCTTCACCGTCGGCGCCCTGCTGTGGTCGGCGGCGATGATCATCGTGCCGCAACGGGTCGATCCACCGCTGCTGATCTTCGCAATCCCGCCACTGGCGCTGTTCGTGTTCAAGGTCGGCAAGATCATCTTCCTCTACCGTCGCGCCGTCGGCGTGAACCTCAAGGATGCGTTCTGCGCCGCACTGGCTGGCCTGGCGTTGTCGCACACCATCGCCAAAGCGGTGCTGTACGGCTTCTTCACCAGCAGCATCCCGTTCTTCCGCACGCCGAAAAACGCCGGCAACCATGGTTTCTGGGTGGCGATTTCCGAAGCGCGCGAAGAGCTGTTCATCATGCTGCTGTTGTGGGGCGCGGCGCTGGGGATCTACCTGGTGCAGGGCATTCCGAGCAACGACATGCGCTTCTGGGTGGCGATGCTGCTGGTGCAGTCGCTGCCGTACCTGGCCGCGCTGATCATGGCGTTCCTCTCCTCGCTGCCAAAACCTGCAACAGCGCCTGAACCGGCGCCTGTCGTCTAATTCCTCTTTGATCCACTAAACGGCGGCCAATGGTCGCCGTTTTGCTTTAAGATAACCGCCATTTTGCAGGGCTTGGCGGGATACACGGTGTAACCGACCGAACCCAATCCCTGTGGGAGCGAGCTTGCTCGCGAAGGCTTTGTAACATTCAACCCTTAAGTTGCCTGATACACCGCTTTCGCGAGCAAGCTCGCTCCCACAGTGGCCCCAGCCCACATTCATGACTCCGGAGTTTTCCATGACGGCCCACGCCGACCTTTCGCCGACCCTCCAACTCGCCATCGACCTGATCCGCCGTCCGTCCGTGACGCCGGTCGACGCCGATTGCCAGAAGCAGATGATGCAGCGCCTGGGCGATGCCGGTTTCACCCTGGAGCCGATGCGCATCGAGGACGTGGACAACTTCTGGGCCACCCACGGCAACGACGACGGCCCGGTGCTGTGCTTCGCCGGCCACACCGACGTGGTACCGACCGGTCCGGTGACTGCCTGGCAGATCGAACCGTTCAACGCCGTGATCGATGAACACGGCATGCTCTGCGGTCGCGGCGCGGCCGACATGAAAGGTAGCCTGGCGTCGATGACCGTCGCCGCCGAGCGCTTTGTCGCCGACTACCCGAACCACAAGGGCAAGGTCGCGTTCCTGATCACCAGCGACGAAGAAGGCCCGGCGCACCACGGCACCAAAGCGGTGGTGGAACGTCTGGTGGCGCGCAAGGAACGTCTGGACTGGTGCATCGTCGGTGAACCGTCGAGCACCACGCTGGTCGGTGACGTGGTGAAAAACGGTCGTCGCGGCTCGCTCGGCGCCAAGCTCACCGTGCGCGGCGTGCAGGGTCACGTGGCCTATCCGCATCTGGCGAAAAACCCGATCCATCTCGCAGCCCCGGCGCTGGCCGAACTGGCCGCCGAGCACTGGGATCATGGCAACGATTTCTTCCCGCCAACCAGTTTCCAGATTTCCAACCTCAACTCCGGCACCGGCGCGACCAACGTGATCCCGGGTGATCTGGTGGCGGTGTTCAACTTCCGCTTCTCCACCGAATCCACTGTCGAAGGCCTGCAGAAACGCGTGGCCGACATCCTCGACAAACACGATCTGGACTGGCACATCGACTGGGCGCTGTCCGGTCTGCCGTTCCTCACCGAGCCGGGCGCACTGCTCGACGCGGTGTCGTCGAGCATCAAGGACATCACCGGCCGCGAGACCAAGGCGTCGACCAGCGGCGGTACCTCCGACGGCCGTTTCATCGCGACCATGGGTACGCAAGTGGTTGAGCTGGGCCCGGTCAACGCGACCATTCACCAGGTCAACGAACGTGTGCTGGCGGCCGATCTCGACGTGCTGACCGAGATCTACTACCAGACCCTGATCAAGTTGCTCGCCTGATGCTCGCGTGCCCGATCTGCAGTGAACCGCTGAACAGCGTCGACAACGGCGTGGTCTGCCCCGCCGGCCACCGCTTCGACCGTGCGCGTCAGGGCTACCTGAACCTGTTGCCGGTGCAGCACAAGAACAGCCGTGATCCTGGCGACAATCAGGCGATGGTCGAGGCGCGCCGCGACTTCCTGAACGCCGGGCATTACGCGCCGGTGGCCAAGCGTCTGGCCGAACTGGCGGCAAGTTATGCGCCAGCGCGCTGGGTCGATATCGGTTGCGGTGAGGGTTACTACACCGCACAGATCGCCGAGGCCCTGCCGGAAGCCGATGGCTACGCACTGGACATCTCGCGCGAGGCGGTGAAACGCGCCTGCAAGCGTAATCCGGCGCTTACCTGGTTGATCGCCAGCATGGCGCGCGTGCCGTTGGCGTCGGGCAGTTGCCAGTTTCTCGCCAGCGTTTTCAGTCCGCTGGACTGGGCCGAAGCCAAGCGTCTGCTCAGCGTCGGCGGCGGCCTGATGAAGGTCGGCCCGACCAGCGGCCACCTGATGGAACTGCGCGAACGTCTGTACGACGAAGTGCGCGAATACACCGACGACAAGCATCTGGCCCTGGTGCCGGAAGGCATGGCGTTGGCACACAGCGAAACCCTGGAATTCAAACTGACGCTGGACAAGCCCGAGGATCGCGCCAACCTGTTGGCGATGACACCCCACGGCTGGCGCGCCAGTGCCGAACGCCGCGCCGCAGTGATCGAACAGGCCGAGCCGTTCGTGACCACCGTGTCGATGCGCTACGATTATTTCGTTCTTCAATAACTTTTGGTCTCGGGCGAGTGCCCGGGGCCGGCTAAATCCGCGAATGGATTTTTCAGACCCGCAGTGAGGACATCCATGCGCCAACCGGATATCGAGATTTACCTGAAAGACGCCGACGTCGACCACAAGGCGATTTCCGCCTGGCTCGGCGAAGCCCTGGGCCCGTGCAGCGACTGGGTACAGAAAGGCCAGACCTACAAATGCAAGGCCGGCAATGTGCCGGTGACCTGGTTGCCGAAAGCCGTGGGCAAGTGGAACAGCCTGTACCTGGAAAGCGATGCGACCCCATGGGACGACGACATCGCCTGCGCCCGCGCAGCCTTTGCCGCGCTGAACGTCGAAGTGCGTTGCGCACCGGGCACGTGGGTCGAGGAAGAAGGCGAAGAGACGGCGGATCGCTGGATTCGCATCAGCGAAGACGGTGAAGAAGAGATCACCTGGAAGACCGCTTAAACGAAGATCCCATGTAGGAGTGAGCCTGCTCGCGATTGCGGTGTATCAGCTACAGATATGCTGAATGACACGACGCATTCGCGAGCAAGCCCGCTCCCACATTTGGTTTTGGGGTGTTTTGGAGCGTTGTATTACAGACCTACCACATCCTCAGCCTGCAACCCCTTCTCCCCCGTCACCACCGCATATTCAACCTGCTGACCTTCAGTCAGCGAGCGATGCCCTTCACCGCGAATCGCGCGGTAGTGCACGAACACGTCCACGCCGTCGTCGCGCTGAATGAAGCCGTAGCCCTTGGCGTCGTTGAACCACTTCACATTGCCGGTTTCACGTGTTGCCATCTGTTCATACTCCTTTTTTATTATTGAACAGGCTTTTCGCAGGAAAGCCTTTGCGGAACGTCAGACTGCGCCCGACGTCCATAAAGGGCCCCGGCGACAGATTGCCGAGTATATGACAGGCACGAAAACTCTCAACAGGAGTTTACTTCGCCGCTTTTTTGCCGATTTTCGATGAATCCGGCACACTGTCCGCCCCCGAGCATCTGCTCGGTTTTATCAACTCACGCAGAAGCCGTATGACCCGTTCCCCGTTCCGCCGTCTTGTGTTTGGCACCTTGCGCCGACTGTTGTATCTCTGGGTTCGCTCGGAGACGATCAACCAGTCGTCGTTCACCCTCAACCTCGACCGCAGTCGTCCGGTGTTCTACGTCCTGCAAAATCCATCGCTCACCGATCTGGCAGTAGTCGACACCGAGTGCACCAAGGCCGGCCTGCCGCGTCCGGTGCTGCCGGTGTCGGTCGGGCCGTTGATCGAACCGGCGGCGTTTTTCTACCTGACGCCGGACCCGGACTGGCTCGGCCGTCAAGACAAGCGCGGCGCACCGCCGACCCTGACCCGCCTGGTCAGCGCCCTGACCCAGAACGCCGCCGAAGACGCGCAGATCATTCCGGTCAGCGTGTTCTGGGGCCAGTCGCCGGACAGCGAAAACAGTCCGTGGAAGCTGCTGTTCGCCGACAGCTGGGCGGTCACCGGGCGTTTGCGCCGGCTGCTGAGCATCATCGTCCTCGGGCGCAAGACGCGCGTGCAGTTCTCCGCGCCGATCCACCTGCGCGAACTGATCGACCACAACAAGGGCCACGAGCGCACCGTGCGCATGGCCCAGCGCATCCTGCGCGTGCATTTCCGCAACCTCAAAGCCGCGGTGATCGGCCCGGACATTTCCCACCGGCGCAATCTGGTCAAGGGCCTGCTCAACCAGCCACTGGTCAAGCAAGCGATCGTTGAAGAGGCCGAGCGCGAGAACATCTCTCTGGAAAAAGCCAAGGCCCAGGCGTTGCGCTACGGCAACGAGATCGCCTCGGACTACACCTACACCGCGATCCGCTTCCTCGAAGTGGTGCTGAGCTGGTTCTGGAACAAGATCTACGACGGGATCAAGGTCAACCACATCGAAGGCGTGCAGAAGGTCGCTCAGGGTCACGAAGTGATCTACGTGCCGTGCCACCGCAGCCACATCGACTACCTGCTGCTCTCGTACCTGCTGTTCCGCAACGGCCTGACCCCGCCGCACATCGCCGCCGGAATCAACCTCAACATGCCGGTGATCGGCAGCCTGCTGCGGCGTGGCGGCGCGTTCTTCATGCGCCGGACGTTCAAGGGCAATCCGCTGTACACCTCGGTGTTCAACGAATACCTGCACACCCTGTTCACCAAAGGCTTCCCGGTCGAATACTTCGTCGAGGGCGGCCGCTCGCGCACCGGGCGCATGCTGCAACCGAAAACCGGGATGCTCGCGATCACCATGCGCAGCTTCCTGCGCTCGTCGCGCATGCCGATCGTCTTCGTGCCGGTGTACATCGGTTACGAGCGCGTGCTTGAAGGTCGTACTTACCTCGGCGAACTGCGCGGCGCGAGCAAGAAGAAAGAGTCGATCTTCGACATCTTCAAAGTCATCGGCGCGCTCAAGCAGCGCTTCGGTCAGGTCGCGGTGAACTTCGGCGAGCCGATCAAACTCGCGGAGTTCCTCGACAGCGAACAGCCGGATTGGCGCCAACAGGAACTCGGCCCTCAGTACAAACCGGCGTGGCTCAACGAAGCCACCAATCGCCTCGGCGAGAAAGTCGCACAGCACCTGAACGAAGCGGCGGCGATCAACCCGGTCAATCTGGTGGCGCTGGCGCTGCTCTCGACCACTCGCTTGGCACTGGACGATCGGGCCATGGCGCGGGTGCTGGATCTGTATCTGGCGCTGCTGCGCAAAGTCCCGTACTCGCCACACACGACCCTGCCGGAAGGCGATGGCCGTGCGCTGATCGAACACGTGAAGGACATGGATCTGCTGTCCGAGCAGAACGATGCGCTGGGCAAGATTCTCTATCTGGACGAGCAGAACGCCGTCCTGATGACCTACTACCGCAACAACGTGCTGCACATCTTCGCCCTGCCGGCGCTGCTGGCGAGCTTCTTCCAGAGCACCTCGCGCATGAGCCGCGAACAGATCCTGCGCTACACCCGCGCGCTGTATCCGTACTTGCAGGCGGAGCTGTTCATTCGCTGGAGCCTGGACGAACTCGACGCCGTGGTCGATCAATGGCTGGAAGCCTTCGTCGAGCAAGGCCTGCTGCGCTTCGAGAAGGACGTGTATATGCGTCCGGCGCCAAGTTCGCGGCACTTTGTGCTGCTGACCCTGCTGTCGAAAAGCATCGCCCAGACCCTGCAGCGCTTCTACATGACCGTGTCCTTGCTGCTCAACAGCGGCCAGCACAGCATCAGCGCCGAAGAGCTGGAAGACCTGTGCACGGTCATGGCCCAGCGCCTGTCGATCCTCCACGGTTTGAACGCCCCGGAGTTCTTCGACAAGAGCCTGTTCCGCCACTTCATCCAGACCCTGCTCGACCTCGACGTGCTGCGCCGCGACGAAGCCGGCAAGCTGAGCTACCACGAACTGCTCGGCGAACTGGCCGAAGGCGCGGCCAAACGCGTATTGCCGGCGGAGATTCGTTTGTCGATTCGTCAGGTAGCCCTGCATCGCAGTGAAGATGCCGCCGAAACAGCGGATGCGCCGCAAGTCTGAAACTTGCCGACAACTAACGGGGACGCCCTGCAATGGCCCCGTTAGTTGATTCATGAATTAATAGGCGCCATCAACCAATCACGATACGGATATCGAGATGAGCCTGTTAAATCAACAACCCCCCAGCGTCACTTTGAACTTCAGTCTGCCAGCGGACTTTGTTGCCCCACAGGGCGGCATCAGCGAAACGCGGGTCAGCGTCAAACGCGTCAACTCTGCAGCGCCCGTCACGATCAAGGACTGGCGCCATGCTTCGCTCTATGACGCCGGATGGAAGTTTGACTTTCCCCACCCTTACAGCGATGTGGGCGTGAAGTATCAGGTCAATGTCCAGATGCTTCACAACCGCCAACCGTTGCTGATCGAGCTGGACTACTTCGTCACCGTCAACAAGGCGCCGCATCGCCAGACCTTGCACTTGAGCCCGATCGGGCAACTTTATGTCGAAGTACAGGAACCCACGACGGTCCCGGCTGAAGAAGCCGTGACCATCAGATTGCATGAACTCGAGCAGCCGCAAGTTGAACTGGTACGCGTCAACCATGACGAACAGACCGCCACTTCGTTTTATCTGAAATACGATCCGGACAGTGTCATCCCTGGCAAACGTTATGTGCTGAGCGCCGTTGAAAACCGCTACCACCAAGCGGTTCCGGTTTCACCGGGATCGATTGAACTGTCCCCTGTCACACGCGAACAACAGGCGTGGTCATTTCAGGCCCTGATGCATTGGCTGGAAAAACCCTTACGTTTGTTCACTGACGCTGACGCCAAAATCCGCTAGATTTCCTTCGGCGCCGGGATTCTTCCGGCGCAAACGTCTCAGAGGTCCCCAATGAAAAAACTCACCCTCCTCGCCGCAGCTACCCTGTTGAGCGCCTGCCAGTCGACCACCCCCGCCGGCAAGGTCGGCCTCGATGGCGAAGTGTTCTACCTGCAACGCATCGCCCTGCCACCGAGCGCGACCCTGAGCGTGAGTCTGCAGGACGTATCGCTGGCCGACGCCCCGGCGGTGGTCCTCGACGAACAGAAAGGCCCGGTCAAAGGCCAGGTGCCGCTGCCGTTCCACTTGAGTTACGATCCGGCCCAGGTCAAACCCGGCCACCGCTACTCGGTCAGCGCGCGCATCGAAGTCAACGGCGAGCTGATGTTCATCACCACCGAGAACCACGCCGTGCAACTGGACGGCAACGATCCGCAGCCGCTGAAAATCCGCGTCGACGCCATTCGCTAATTGTCTTTCAAGGAAGCTGCCATGCTCCGCCCTACCCTTCGCTTCGCCGGCCTGTGCGCGGGCCTGATGATCTCTGCCAGCGCCCTGGCACTGTCGCTCAGCGACCTCTCGCAACAAGACGCCACCGGCGGCCTCAAGGATGCCCTGACCCAAGGCGCGCAAATCGCCGTCAAACAACTCGGCACTCCGGGCGGCTTCAGCAACAACCCGGAGGTGAAAATCGAACTGCCGGGCAAACTCGGTAAAGTCGCCGGCAAGATGAAAGCCTTCGGCATGGGCGCCCAGGTCGACGAACTCGAAACCGCGATGAACAAAGCCGCGGAAAGCGCCGTGACCCAGGCCCAACCGATCCTCGTCGACGCCGTGAAGAAAATGACCGTGGCCGACGCCAAGGGCATCCTCAGCGGCGGCACCGATTCGGCCACCCAATACCTGGACAAAACCAGCCGCGAACAAATCCGCGCCAAGTTCCTGCCCATCGTCAAACAAGCCACCGACAAAGTCGGCGTAGCACAAAAGTACAACGCCTTCGCCGGCCAGGCCGCGACCCTGGGCGTGGTGGACGCAAAAAGCGCCAACGTCGAAAACTACGTCACCGAACAAGCGCTGAACGGCCTGTTCGAAATGATCGGCAAACAGGAAGAAACCATCCGCAAGAATCCCGCCGCTGCAGCGACGGGTCTGGCGAAGAAAGTGTTCGGCACCTTGTAATTTTTGCCGCGGCACGAAAAAGCCCGCTGAACCTGTGAAGGTCAGCGGGCTTTTTA
>NZ_JANLOG010000006.1:0-13518 GCF_025466205.1 Pseudomonas sp. 13B_3.2_Bac1 | reverse complement strand
CCACATTTGATTTTTTTGGGGTGTCAGTCAGTTTTGCTCAGGTTTCTTGAAGACGTAAAACAGATTCGGTTCACTCACCAGATACAACGTCCCATCGTCATCCATCGCGATGCCCTCGGCCTGCGGTACGCTCTTCTGTAAACCCTGCCGTCCCTTGTTCAGAGACAGTGTGCTCAACGGCCGCCCGTCCACATCCAGCTCCAGAATCAGCCCCGACTCGTCGGACAGCGCCAGCAAATGGCCGCTGCGCTCGTCGTATTGCAGACTCGACAGATCGCGCACGAACATCCCGGCGTCGCGCTTGGGGTTGTTGATCACGTGCACCGCGTAGGACTTTTCCGGATTGAAGTGCGGAAATCCGTGCACTTCATAAATCAGCATCGGATCGCGCTCCTTGGCGACGAACAGACGCTTGCCCACTGAGTCGTACGCCAGGCCTTCGAAGCCCTTGTTGCCACTCATGTGTACGCCGAGGGTCATTTGTTCGGCGTCCGCCGCATCGAGGAAGGTCGTGCCCTGCTCCAGATGGACCTTGATCAGACGTTGCTGGCGCTCGTCAGTGATCACGTAGGTGTCGGCGCTGATGAACTCAACCGCCTCCGCATCGCCGAAACCAATCAACGCGATGCGCCGCAGGATTTTGCCGTCGAGCGACAATTCGACCAGTTCGGCATTCTTGTTGGTCACGGTGAACAGGCTCTTGCGCACCGGATCGTAGGTCAGCGCCGAAACATCGTCGTTCAGCCCTTCGATGACCCGAGCTTCGACCTCGACCCGGTATTGACCCAGACCAATGGCCTCACTGCTCAACGGCTGCCACAAGGTCTGCAGATTGAACCAGGCGCGCTCGAACAGGCGCAGGTATTGGCCGATCGCAATCAACGCGATCAGGGCGACAACCGACAGGATGACAAACAGGGGCTTGGGGCGGGCAAGTCGACGCATTCGGGCAGGCTCGGGATCAAAACAGGCGGATGAAATATCACGCCTGTCTGAACTGAAGCTTAATGGCCACTTGCCCTTGCCCACAACAGAACCGTGTAGGAGCTGCCGAAGGCTGCGATCTTTTGATCTTGAAAAACAAAATCAAAAGATCGCAGCCTGCGGCAGCTCCTACAGGGAGAGGTTCAGGCTGCTACTTCTGCTTTTCGAAGCGATAGAACAGGTTCGGCTCACTGACCATGTACAGCGTACCCGCGTCGTCCATGGTCACGCCTTCGGCACGGGGAATGGTGTTCTTCAATCCGTTGAAGCCGCCGAGCAGGGTCATGAAGCTGACTTGCTCGCCCTTCTCGTCCAGCTCCAACAACAGGTGCGAATCGGCGGACAGCACCAGGGTGTGGCCGGTACGCGGGTCGATGGCCAGTGCCGAGAGGTTGCGGATGTCCAGTTCATCATTGGCCAGCTTCTGCTTGTCACCCTTGAGGATCTGGCTGCCGTCGCTTTTCCAGGTGAACAGCGCCGGCGGCCGTTCTTCGCCCAGCAGCAACTGCTGGTTGCGCGGATCCCAGGTGATTGCCTCGAACGCCTTGTTCTGGTTTTTCGACGGACCGAGATCGTATTTCGGGAAGTCGGCGATATTCAGCTCGCGGGTATTGGCATCGACCTTGACGATGGTCAGCAGGTGCTCGCGCTCGTCGACAATCGCCATCAGGCCGTTTTCCATCACGGTCACGCCTTCCGGATTGATCCAGCCCACCAGTGGCATCTTGCGCAGCACATCACCCTGCAGGGTCAATTCGACCAGGAACGGATTCTTGCCCATCACCGAAAACAGGGTTTTGGTCTGCGGGTTGTAGGACAGGTCCGAAGCCTCGTCCTTTTCCATGCCCGGCAGCAGCTTGCCGTCGATCACCGCCCGATAGTCCGGCAACCAGATGCTCGCCTTCTGCTCGGCCTGGCTCTCGAAACGTTCGCGCAGCCACAGCAGGCCACGGTCGTCCCAATGCATGATATGCGCCAGGCCATAAGCGACGGCGAGCACCAGCAATAGCCAGAAATACCAGCGCAGGGCAAAACGTGAGCGACGGGAAGTTTTGAGCTGAGTTTGAGCTGACATCAGGGACGCGTTCCGAAAATTCAGGCTATGGGTAATAGCACAAAGAGGCCGGCTCAGACGCCAGAATGAGAGGAATTATCCGGACAGGATGTGAAAAAAACGGCAAATGGCGGGATTGTCGTGCAGCTTTGCGAGCCGCGACACAGAGCCAATGCAGGATCGGCACTTGTGGCGAGGGAGCTTGCTCCCGCTGGGGCGCGAAGCGACCCTGCTTTTCACTTCAAAAAGCAGGGGCCTGCTGCGCAGTCCAGCGGGAGCAAGCTCCCTCGCCACAGTTGCTGTGTATCGAATGCGTTCGGTCAGCGCACGCTGCTGCTGAAGCGGCTCGCGCCAACCAGTTCCAGGACGATGTCGTCGCCGACATTCAGCGGGCCGACGCCCACTGGCGTGCCGGTGAGGATCACGTCGCCGGCCTGCAGCGAGAAGCAGCCGGCCATGTGCTGGATCATCGGCACGATCGGGTTGAGCATCGCGCTGCTGTTGCCGTCCTGGCGTACTTCGCCGTTGATGGTCAGGCGGATGCCGATATCGGTCAGGTCGGCGAAGGTGCTGCCGACCACGAACGGGGCGATCACTGCCGCGCCGTCGAACGACTTGGCGATTTCCCATGGCAGGCCCTTGGACTTGAGCTCGGCCTGCTTGTCGCGCAGGGTCAGGTCCAGCGCCGGGG
This sequence comes from Pseudomonas sp. 13B_3.2_Bac1, assembly GCF_025466205.1. Lineage (NCBI taxonomy): Bacteria > Pseudomonadati > Pseudomonadota > Gammaproteobacteria > Pseudomonadales > Pseudomonadaceae > Pseudomonas > Pseudomonas sp. 13B_3.2_Bac1. Next base: position 10,789 of record NZ_JANLOG010000006.1, on the reverse strand, counting down.
CGAACCCGGAGATCGCGTCGAGCACTTCTTCACGGCTCGGCTTGGTCGACAGCGGCTTGCCGATCAACACGGCGATTTCCGCTTCGTAGTGCACCGAACCGCGCTCGGTCGGAATGCTGAAGCCGCCTTCCAGCGGCACCACGCAACTGCCCGGCTTGATGAACAGCAGCGGCTCGGTAGGCACCGGGTTGTCCAGTTCCTTGGCGTGTTCGGCGTAATTACGGCCAATGCACACGACTTTCCCGATCGGGAAGTGAATGCGCGTGCCGTCGACATACTGGTGCTGATAGCTCATTTACCGACTCCTGCCTTCATTGATTCAGGGGATTGCCAATCAAACCGCGAAAATCTTGCCCGGGTTCATGATGCCGTTCGGATCGAACACCGCTTTGACCGCTTTCATGTACTCGATTTCGACCGGAGAGCGGCTGTACGTCAAGTATTCGCGCTTGGTCATGCCCACGCCGTGTTCGGCGGAGATCGAACCGTTGTACTTCTCGACGGTTTCGAACACCCACTTGTTGACGGTGGCGCACTTGGCGAAGAACTCGTCCTTGCTCAGGTTATCCGGCTTGAGAATGTTCAGGTGCAGGTTGCCGTCGCCGATATGGCCGAACCAGACGATTTCGAAATCCGGGTAGTATTCGCCGACGATCGCGTCGATTTCCTGCAGAAATGCCGGCACTTTCGACACGGTGACCGAGATGTCGTTCTTGTACGGCGTCCAGTGCGAGATCGTCTCGGAGATGTACTCGCGCAGCTTCCACAGATTCTGCAGCTGGGTTTCGCTCTGGCTCATCACACCGTCCAGCACCCAGCCTTGCTCGACGCAGTGTTCGAAGGTTTCCAGCGCCGTGTTGGCCACTGCTTCGCTGGTCGCTTCGAATTCCAGCAGCGCGTAGAACGGGCAGTCGGTTTCGAACGGCGCCGGTACGTCGCCACGGCCCAGCACTTTGGCCAGGGCCTTGTCGGAGAAGAATTCGAAAGCAGTGAGGTCGAGCTTGCCCTGGAAGGCATGGAGCACCGGCATGATCGAGTCGAAGTCGGCGGTGCCGAGCACCATGGCGGTCAGGTTTTTCGGCGCGCGATCCAGACGCATGGTCGCCTCGACCACGAAACCGAGGGTGCCTTCAGCGCCGATGAACAACTGGCGCAGGTCGTAGCCGGTAGCGTTCTTGATCAGGTCCTTGTTCAGTTCCAGCACATCGCCCTTGCCGGTGACCACTTTCAGGCCGGCGACCCAGTTACGGGTCATGCCGTAGCGAATCACCTTGATCCCGCCGGCATTGGTGCCGATATTGCCGCCAATCTGACTGGAACCGGCCGAAGCGAAGTCCACCGGGTAGTACAGGCCATTTTCTTCGGCGACGTTCTGCAGGTGCTCGGTGACCACGCCCGGCTGACACACGGCGGTGCGATCGGTGAGGTTCACGTCGAGAATCTGGTTCATGTAGTCGAACGACACCACCACTTCGCCATTCGCGGCCACGGCGGCAGCGGACAGCCCGGTGCGCCCGCCGGATGGCACCAGCGCCACTTTGTGGGTGTTGGCCCAGCGGACGATGGCCTGCACCTGCTCGATGGTCTTGGGGAACACGATGGCGCTCGGCGCGGGGGCGAAGTGCTTGGTCCAATCCTTGCCGTACGCGTTCAGGGAGTCGGCGTCGGTCAGGACCTTGCCAGGCTCGACCAGGGTCTTCAGTTCATCAATCAGGGCAGGATTGGTCATCGACAGAACTCTCGAACAATTCATGGTCATCCTGAAGACGCTTCACGTCGCAGGAATGAGTGTTTAGCGGGGTGGCTATGCTAGCATACCGACCCCGCAGGCCAGTGCCCAAGGCCAGTTCTGCGGTGACGGCTTTCTTGTCGTCCAGGTCAATGTCTGTTGACCATTTCCTGCCATTTTTCTCCGGGATACAGGTTTACGCAGATGAGCAAGACTTCTCTCGATAAGAGCAAGATCAAGTTCCTTCTTCTCGAAGGCGTCCACCAATCGGCTGTCGACGTCCTCAAGGCGGCGGGCTACACCAGCATCGAATACCTGACAGGCTCCTTGCCGGAAGCCGAGCTCAAGGAAAAGATCGCTGACGCTCACTTCATCGGCATTCGTTCGCGCACCCAACTGACCGAAGAGATCTTCGATCACGCGAAGAAGCTGGTCGCGGTCGGCTGTTTCTGCATCGGCACCAACCAGGTTGACCTGAGTGCTGCCCGCGAGCGCGGCATCGCCGTGTTCAACGCGCCGTACTCCAACACCCGCTCCGTGGCCGAGCTGGTGCTGGCCGAAGCGATCCTGCTGCTGCGCGGCATCCCTGAGAAAAACGCTTCCTGCCACCGTGGTGGCTGGATCAAGTCCGCAGCCAACTCCTTCGAGATCCGCGGCAAGAAACTCGGTATCGTCGGCTACGGCTCGATCGGTACTCAGCTGTCGGTCCTGGCTGAAGGTCTGGGCATGCAGGTGTTCTTCTACGACACCGTGACCAAGCTGCCGCTGGGCAACGCCACTCAGGTCGGCAACCTGCACGAACTGCTGGGCATGTCCGACATCGTCACCCTGCACGTTCCGGAAACCGCTGCGACCCAGTGGATGATCGGCGAGAAGGAAATCCGCGCCATCAAGAAGGGCGGCATCCTGATCAACGCCGCGCGCGGCACCGTGGTCGAGCTGGACGCCCTGGCGGACGCGATCAAGGACAAGCACCTGATCGGCGCGGCCATCGACGTCTTCCCGGTGGAGCCTCGCTCCAACGACGAAGAGTTCGAAAGCCCGCTGCGTGGCCTGGACAACGTGATCCTGACCCCGCACATCGGTGGCTCGACTGCCGAAGCGCAGGCCAACATCGGTCTGGAAGTGGCGGAAAAACTGGTCAAGTACAGCGACAACGGTACATCCGTTTCGTCGGTGAACTTCCCGGAAGTGGCCCTGCCGGCTCACCCTGGCAAGCACCGTCTGCTGCACATCCACGAGAACATCCCGGGTGTGATGAGCGAGATCAACAAGGTCTTCGCCGAAAACGGTATCAACATCTCCGGTCAGTTCCTGCAGACCAACGAGAAAGTCGGTTACGTGGTAATCGACGTCGACGCCGAGTACTCGGAGCTGGCGCAAGAGAAGCTGCAACACGTCAACGGCACCATCCGTAGCCGCGTACTGTTCTGATTCCGCGCTGAGCCACAAAAAAGAGAGCTCCTCGGAGCTCCCTTTTTCATGCCTGCGGAAAAGTCATTTCACCGTCACGGTGATCTTTTCCGAAACGATTGGCGGGTTGAAAGCCATGTGGCCCTTGTCGCCCAGTTCCAGTTGCAAGGTGTGCTTGCCTGGGGTCAGCGTCAGTTCGGTTTCGGTCTGGGCCTTGCCGAAGTGGATGTGGTTGGCATCTGCCGGAATCACCGCGCCCGCCGGGATAATGTCCTTGGCATCGACCAGCAGGTGATGGTGGCCGGTGTTCGCGGTCGGATCGCCTGCCGGCGCCAGTGCGATGCCTTTGACTTCAAACTTGACCTTGAATGTCTTGTCGACAACGGCGCCGCTGCTCGGCTCGACGATACTCACTGAAGCGCCCGCCGGCGCCTCTGTGGCGGCGCTGGCCATCATCGAAGCACCCAACAGAAGGCCAGCCAGCGCTGCACGTGACATGAATGTTTTCATTCTCTTCTCCAGTTTTTTCGTAAAATCCGCGCGGTCATGACAACTTCATGACCATTCGTTGTCGAAGGCACTCGACAACCATAGCAAAGCGAGCCTGACTCAGAGCATCGCGATAATGATTTCAAAGGAGTGACCATGCGTTTTCTGCCTGGCCTGATCTGCCTGCTACCCCTTCTGAGCCCGCTGGCTCACGCCGAACTGATTGATGACGTCAACGACCGTGGCGAGTTGCGCATAGCCCTTGAGGCTAATACACCGCCCTTCAATTTCAAGGACGGCGACACACTCACGGGTTTCGAGGTCGAGCTTGGGCAATTGCTGGCCAACGAGCTGGATGTACGCGCCGACTTCATCGTCACCGACGACGCCGATCTGCTTCAGGGCGTTGAAAGCGGCAAGTACGACGTTGCGCTCAATCACATAGCACTGACACCTGAACTCAAGGATCGTTTCGACTTCAGCGAGTCTTACGGCAAGGTCGACTCGCAGCTATGGGCGAAGAAGGATGAGCAGCCACGGCCGATGGTGCTGGTACAGGCGCTGACCGAGGAAAAGCCGAAGGCGACCCCGGTGGAGCTGGCGATTCCGTTTCAGAAGGGCAACCCGGCGTTTCAGGCGAGCCTTGCGGGTGCGTTGCAGCGGATCAAGGCGGATGGGCGGTTGGCGGCGTTGTCCGAGAAGTGGTTCAGCGAGCCCAAATGAACACACAAACCCTGTGGGAGGGGGCTTGCTCCCGAAGGCGTCGTGTCAGGCAATACACAGGTTGGATGACCCGCCGCTTTCGCGAGCAAGCCCGCTCCCACATGGGTTGTGGTTGGCTTTCAGTCGAGTTGGGTCAGGGCCATTGCGGCCTCAGGCAGTTCGAGCTCACTGAACACCTGCACCCCGTGCCGTTTGAGCAGCGCAGCCGTCACGCCTTCGCCACTGACCTTCACCCCACTGAACGTCCCGTCATAGGTCAGCAAATTCCCGCAGGAAGGACTGTTGGCCTTGAGCACCGCGACGCGGATGTCATGCTTTTGCACCAGCTCCAGCGCTTGCCGCGCACCATCGAGAAACTGCGCGCTGACGTCCTCGCCCTCGCTGGTGATCACCGCCGACTGGCCATCGAGCACTTCCGCGCCCTGCCCGCCCGGGATCTCCGCCGCTGCCCGCGGGGTCGGCAAACCGCCAGCCACTTCCGGACACAGCGGTACCACGCGGCCCTCGGCGATCCACTGTTCGAGCAGATCGAACGGCCCGCTGGCCCCGCCGTCGTAACGCACGCGGTGGCCCAACAGGCAGCGGCTGACCAGAATCTTCTGCATATCAGAACGGCTCGTTGCCACGGCGACGGAACCAGCCGGTCAGCGACAGGCGCTCGCGGTGCGCCGGCAGCACTTCATGCGGCACCTCTCCGGAGAGGAACACCACCAGACAGCCGCCGGTGGGTTGCACGTCGTGGACGCGCTCATCGTCCAGGTACATGCGCAGCTGACCACCGTCTTCCGGCAACCACGCATCATTGAGGTAGACCACCGCCGAAACCATGCGCCGGTCATCGTCGCGAAAACGGTCGACGTGCTTGCGATAAAACGCGCCCGGCGGATACAGGGCGAAATGGCATTCGAAATCCTCAAGCCCGAGGAACAGCCCGCGATTGAGCGCCTCGCGCAGACTGTCCATCAGGCTCAGATAACGGTCGCTGGCCTCGGCCTGGCCCGGGTCGATCCACTGGATGTGGTCGCCGCGAATGCCCTCGCGAATCTCCGAAAACGGCCCACGGCCTACCCCCGCCGGCGCCAGCTCACCCTCGGCCTCACGTTTGCGGCACTCGGCCGCCAGCTCACGGGTCAAACCCGCGGGCAGGAAAATGTTCTGCTGCGACCAGCCATGTTCGGCCAGGTCGTCGACGATACGTAACAGCAGCGGGTGTTCAGAGGATATTTGCATGGCGCGCATAGTATGCCGGCGGCAAGAAATCCGACAGAGCCACGCAGCGGCTTGCTACGAATTCTCGACAAGTCCCGGCACCGCACGGAGAATAGTCCGCTGCTGACAGGAGTCCCTATGCGCCGTTTGCTTTTTTCACTGTTGATGTTCTGCGTTTTGCCCGCCTGGGCGGACGGCCACGATCAGTTGTACAAGATCGCCGGCTGGCCAGATCAACGTGCGCATTTCAATGATGCCCTGAGTGCCGCGCAGCAGCGCTACCAGAACAATCTGCCGCCAGCGGTGTTTCAAGCCCTGGTCAACAACAGCAACCAGCGCTTCGCCCCTCAGGCCATGGACCAGCGTGCCGAAGCGCAACTGCGCCAGCACCTCGCCGATCCACAACCGGCGTTGACCTTTTTTCAATCGCCGCTGGGCAAGAAAATCGTCGCCGCTGAATTGCTCGCCACCCGTCGCGATCAACTGGCGAAGAACGCCAAGGGCTTGCCGAAAATGCAGGCCAGCGACAGCCGTCTGTTGATCATCGGCCATCTGGCCCAGGCCCTGCCCGCCCGCGAGGCCGGCGCCGAGGTCAGCCTGGCGATTGCCGGGGTGGCGGCGGACAGTTTGAGTTCGATGATTCCCGGCCTGCTTGGCGGCGGTCAGGCACAGGGCATGCTGAACGGTCAGCGCCAGCGCCTGATGGAGCAGATCGGCGCCGATTTGAACAACACGCTGCTCTACGTTTATCGCGATCTGTCGGATGACGAACTGGAGCAGTTCGCGACCTTTGCCGAGTCCAGCGAGGGCAAGGCGTATTACCAGGCGGCGCTGGCGGCGATTCGGGCGGGGTTGGCGGTGGGGCAAAGCTCTTCGAACCTTGGCCAGTAATCTTCATCGCCTGACCGGCCGCCTTCGCGAGCAAGCCCGCTCCCACAGGTGATCGCGGTCTCCTGTGGGAGCGGGCTTGCTCGCGAAGAGGCCCTTACAAACACTACAAATTTCTGCCCCTGATCCGCTTGTTCAGAAACTCGAAATACTCCTCGCGCATTTCCAGCGTCTCATTCGCCAGATGATGCCGCGCCTCCGGCAGCAGCAGAATCTGCGGCCGATCGAACTTCCACTTCAGCACCTGCAAGTTGTGCTGCCAGTCCACGGTCATGTCCGCCTGCCCCTGAATGATCAGCGGCCGTCGCGGACTTTTTTTCGCGTGTTCCACACGGATGATCCAGCGCGACAGCGCACCGACCCACGCCGTCGGCAAGCGTTTGGGCTGCAACGGATCGGCCTGCAGAAACGGCAGGAAATCCGGGTCGTTGGAGTTCTCGCTGAAGCGCCGGGTGACGCCCCGCACGAAAGGCCTCAGCAAGTAATAACTGAGCTGCGACCAGCCCCATGCGCGCGGACGCACCAGCGGCGCCAGCAGAATCAACTGGCCCTGCGCCGGACTGTTCTCGCCATGGTTGAGCACATGATCGACGACGATCGCGCCGCCAGTGCTTTGTCCGCACAGGTGCCAGGGCTGCGGCAGGGCAATCGAACTGGCTTCAGCGAACAACGCCTGCAACGTGTCCTGATATTCGGAGAAGTCGCGAATGCTCGCCCGCGCTCCGCTCGACAGGCCATGCCCCGGCAAATCGCAGGCGATGACGGCAAAATCCTGATCCAGAGCCCACTCGATCACATGCCGATACAGCCCGGTGTGATCGTAAAAACCGTGCAGCAGAAACAGCGTGCCCTTGACCTTCTCCGGCCACCAGCAATGGCTGACCAGCTCATAACCGTCCACCTCGAACCGGCCCATGCCGCGCCAGACATCGCGCTCGGGAAAGTCGGTTTTATAGAACTGCTGATACGCCTTGGCCTCGTCCGACAACGGCTGCCACTGGGCCAAAGGCTTGAGGCTGGCGCGTAAATGATCGGCATCGAAAGTGTCAGGCATGCGGGTATTCCAGAGCGGTAAACAGACTTTATCGGCCTGCGATATTCATCTGTTGCGGCAAGCATGGCAAGCTAGCCCACCTCTTCGGGAACGAAAACCATGCGCTCGCCCTACCGCACCGCACTGTTTGCCAGCCTGCTCGCGCTTGTGTGTGCCGGGGTGCTGTGGGCGGCGTACGACTGGTTTCAGGGGCGTTATCTGCGCGCGTTCAGTCAGCACACCGCGGTGTTTTCCGGTGATCCATTGCGCCTGCCGGATGAACTGGCCGGCCCCGGCAAAATCCGTCTCGTGCATTTCTGGGACCCGGCCTGTCCGTGCAACGTCGGCAATCAACAGCACCTGACCGAGATGGTCGAGCAGTACGGCACGCGCGGTGTGGAATTCTTCGCCGTGCAGCGCGCCGGCTCCCACGGTCAGTTGCCCACCACCCTGAGCAACCTGAAAACCATCGCCGTGCTGCCCGGCTCCGAGCAGATCCCGGCCAGCCCCGCCGTGGCGATCTGGGACCGCAGCGGCAAACTGGCGTACTTCGGCCCGTACAGCGAAGGGCTGACCTGCAATTCCAGCAACAGTTTTATCGAACCGATCCTCAATGCCCTCACGGAAGACCGCCCGGTCAACGCCACGCACACCCTGGCGGTTGGGTGTTATTGCCCGTGGCCGGTAGTGGCGCAGTAAGGCATTCCGGACTTTTCAAGGACAGCGATGCACGGCACGGAAGGTCTGTGCTAATTGTTTGCAGCCCGACGGGCGGCAATCCCGCATGCACAAGGAGTCACCATGAAACGCGTCTTCACCGTTCTTGCCTTGCTCATCGTTATCCTGCTCATCGCCATCGGCGGTTACGTCTACAGCAAGCAACCGACGCGTCAGGGTCAGGTGGAGCTGCGCAATCTGCAAGGCTCGGTGACCGTGCGCTATGACGATCGCGGGGTGCCGCACATTCGTGCCGAGAACGAAACCGATCTGTATCGTGCCCTCGGCTACGTGCATGCCCAGGACCGACTGTTCCAGATGGAAGCCATGCGCCGCCTGGCCCGCGGCGAGCTGGCCGAAGTGCTGGGGCCGAAGCTGCTCGACACCGACAAACTGTTCCGCAGCCTGCGCATCCGCGAACGCGCCGCCAGTTATGTCGCCAGTCTCGATAAGCAGTCACCGGCGTGGAAGGCCCTGCAAGCCTATCTGGACGGCATCAATCAATATCAGGACAGCCACGCCGCACCGGTCGAGTTCGACGTGCTGGGCATCCCCAAGCGGCCGTTCACCGCCGAAGACAGCATCAGCGTCGCCGGTTACATGGCCTACAGTTTTGCGGCGGCGTTTCGCACCGAGCCATTGCTGACCTACGTGCGCGATCAACTCGGCGCTGATTACCTCAATGTCTTCGACCTCGACTGGCAGCCCAAAGGCGTGCTCGCCAAAGGTCACGCCAACAAGACCCCGGCCCTCGCCGCCGGCGACTGGAAAGACCTCAATGCCCTCGCCCGTCTCAGCGAGCAGGCGCTGATTGAAAACGGCCTGCCGCAATTCGAAGGCAGCAACGCCTGGGTGATTGCCGGCAGCCGTAGCCAGAGCGGTAAACCGCTGCTGGCCGGTGATCCGCATATTCGCTTCTCGGTGCCGTCGGTGTGGTACGAGGCGCAACTGTCGGCGCCGGGGTTTGAGTTGTACGGCCATCATCAGGCGCTGGTGCCGTTTGCGTTCCTGGGGCACAACCTGGATTTCGGCTGGAGCCTGACCATGTTCCAGAATGACGATCTGGATCTGATCGCCGAGAAGGTCAACCCGGACAACCCGAATCAGGTCTGGTACCACGGCCAGTGGACCGATCTGGTCAGCACCCAGCAGCAGATCGCGGTGAAGGGCCAGGCGCCGGTGACGCTGACCTTGCGCCAGTCGCCCCACGGCCCGATCGTCAACGATGCGCTCGGCACTGCCGCCGGTAAAACGCCGATCGCCATGTGGTGGGCGTTCCTCGAAACGCCGAACCCGATCCTCGAAGGTTTCTACCAGCTCAACCGCGCCGACACCCTGGCCAAGGCCCGTGTGGCGGCGGCCAAGGTGCAGGCGCCGGGGCTGAACATCGTCTACGCCAACGCCAAGGGTGACATTGCCTGGTGGGCTTCGGCGCTGCTGCCCAAACGTCCGGCGGGCGTGCGCCCGGAGTTCATTCTCGACGGCAGCGGCAATCAGGCGGACAAGGACGGCTACTACCCGTTCAGCGCCAACCCGCAGGAAGAAAACCCGGCACGCGGCTACATCGTCTCGGCCAACTTCCAGCCGCTGTCACCCACCGGGATGGAGATCCCCGGTTACTACAACCTCGCCGATCGCGGGCAGCAGCTCAACCGTCAGCTCAGCGACAAGAGCGTGAAGTGGAGCAACGAGGCCAACCAGAAACTGCAACTGGGCACCACCACCGGTTACGGCCCGCGCACCCTGGCGCCGTTGCTGCCGGTGCTGCGTGAAGTGGTGAGTGATCCGGCACAGCTGAAACTGGTCGAGCAACTGGCGCAGTGGCAAGGCGACTATCCACTGGATTCGGTGAGCGCCACAGTGTTCAACCAGTTCCTCTACGACCTCGCCGATGCGGCGATGCGCGATGAGCTGGGCAACGACTTCTTCGAGACGCTGCTGTCGACCCGGGTGATCGACGCCGCTCTGCCGCGCCTGGCGGCGAATGCGGACTCGCCGTGGTGGGACAACCGCAACACACCGAACAAGGAGACCCGTGCCGACATCGTCAAAGCGGCGTGGCAGGCGAGCATGGCGCACCTGAAACAGACCCTCGGCGACAACCCGTCCGACTGGCAATGGGGCACGGCGCACACCCTGACCCACGGTCATCCGTTGGGTCAGCAGAAGCCGCTGGATCACATCTTCAACGTCGGGCCGTTCGCCGCACCGGGCAGCCACGAAGTGCCGAACAACCTCTCGGCCAAGCTCGGCCCGGCGCCATGGCCGGTGACCTACGGGCCTTCGACGCGGCGGCTGGTCGACTTCGCCGACCCGGCGCACAGCCTGACCATCAACCCGGTCGGCCAGAGCGGCGTGCCGTTCGACAGCCACTATGACGATCAGGCCGAGGCGTATGTCGACGGGATGTATGTGCAGGCGCACTTCAGCGAGGAAGAGGTGACGGCCAATACCCGGAGTACCTTGAAGCTGTTGCCGGCGCGGGCTGCGCGATAGTTTTGTACTTTCTGCGCTGAACCCTTCGCGAGCAAGCTCGCTCCCACAGGGGAGTGCATTTCAACTGTGGGAGCGGGGGTTGTCGCGCAGGC
>NZ_JANLOG010000039.1:0-13984 GCF_025466205.1 Pseudomonas sp. 13B_3.2_Bac1 | reverse complement strand
CCCCCCCCCCGCTCCCACATTTGGATCTCCACTCATTGAATAATTGAAGGCTGTCGCGAATGCTCGCTGCGTCACTGATCTTCCTGCTGACCATCACCCTTGTCATCTGGCAACCCAAAGGCCTCGGGGTCGGCTGGAGCGCGACGCTCGGCGCGGTGCTGGCCCTGATCTTCGGCGTCGTGCACCTGAGCGACATTCCGCTGGTGTGGCAGATCATCTGGAACGCCACCGGCACCTTCGTCGCGCTGATCATCATCAGCCTGCTGCTCGACGAAGCCGGGTTCTTCGCCTGGGCCGCGCTGCACGTGGCGCGCTGGGGGCGGGGCAGCGGACGCAAGTTGTTTGCCTACATGGTGCTGCTCGGTGCGCTGGTGTCGGCGCTGTTCGCCAATGACGGCGCGGCGTTGATCCTCACCCCGATCGTGATCTCGATGCTGCTGGCGCTGCGTTTTTCCCCGGCGGCGACCCTCGCGTTCGTCATGGGCGCCGGTTTCATCGCCGACACCGCAAGCCTGCCGCTGGTGGTGTCGAACCTGGTCAACATCGTTTCGGCGGACTTTTTCCACATCGGCTTCAACCGCTATGCGGCGGTGATGGTGCCGGTCAACTTCGTCAGCGTGGCCGCAACGCTCGCCGTACTGATGTGGTTCTTCCGCCGCGACATTCCCAAGGCCTACGACCCCGAACAGCTTGACCTGCCGCACACGGCGATCCACGAGAAAGCCACGTTCTACGCCGGTTGGGTGGTGCTGGTGATTCTGTTGATCGGCTGCTTCTTCCTCGAACAGTTGGGCATTCCGATCAGCGCGATCTCGGCGGTCTGCGCGGCGCTGCTGCTGGGGATCGCCGCCCGTGGCCACAAGATTTCCACGCGCAAGGTGCTGAAAGAAGCACCGTGGCAGATCGTGATTTTCTCGCTGGGCATGTATCTGGTGGTCTATGGCCTGCGCAATGCCGGACTTACCGGGTATCTGGCCGGCTGGCTGGATGTGTTCGCCGGGTACGGCGTGTGGGGCGCGGCGCTGGGTACCGGGGTGCTGACGGCGCTGTTGTCATCGATCATGAACAACTTGCCGACGGTGCTGATCGGCTTGTTGTCGATCGATGCGAGTCAGGCCAGCGGTGTGGTCAAGGAAACGATGATCTATGCCAACGTGATCGGCAGCGATCTCGGGCCGAAGATCACCCCGATCGGCAGTCTGGCAACCTTGTTGTGGCTGCATGTGCTGGCGCGCAAGGATATCCGGATTGGTTGGGGGTATTACTTCAAGGTCGGGATTGTGCTGACGGTGCCGGTGTTGTTGATTACCTTGGCGGCTTTGGCTTTGCGGCTTTCGCTTTAGACCGAGTTGCCCCTATCGCGAGCAGGCTCACTCCTACCTTGGAATGCGTTCCCCTGTAGGAGTGAGCCTGCTCGCGATAGGGCCGGTTAAGGCACTACAACTCTCACACCTGCCCCGGCACATTCGGCCAAAGATCCGCCACCAGAAACAACCGCTCCGCCTCTTCCCATTCGCCCTGCGCATTCTCGGTCAGGCGCACCAGCAGTTGCGCCGGGGCCATCGGTTCCAGGTCATCCAGCCACATCTGCAGGTGTTCAGCGCTCCAGGTCTGATCCGCCGGATAGTGCGCCGGCGCCAGCCACGCATGGCGGGGCAGGGGTTGCCAGCGGCCGGCCGGACGTTGAGCGTCGAACGCCGGCCAGTCCTTCTGATGCAGCCAACTGCCACGCAGGTGCTGCGGATGCGCGCCTCTGGGCGGTTCGGCCTGGCCGGGCCACGGGTACAGCAGGTATCCGCCCAGCCACAGCTGCGCACTGAACACTTCGATGTCCAGCTTGGCCAGCGCCTCGCGGCTTTCCGGGCGCGCCGAGATTGGCAGTTGATGTTCGGCCAGATGCGCCAGTTTGCGGTCGAGCCGATCGTGACAGCCCGGCCCCAGCCACTGCGCCGGATCGTGGCCGTTGCCCTCCTGCGGGCCGAGGTAGAGCTTGATCGCCAGTTCCAGGTGATGCACGCCGTCGCGGTCGCGCAGCAGCATGTCCAGCTCGCCGAGGGTGTGGCCTTCGCGGCGGATTGGCAGGTTGGCGGCAATCAGCTCGATGCCCGGCGCATGCTCCACGGCAAACTGCCACAACCGTTCGTAATACAGGCCCAGCCGCCGGGTACGCGCCTGCGCCAGCCAGTGCAGCAAGCCATAACTGTCGCGATCCAGTTGCCGCAGCCAGTGCTCCAGGCGCGCGGGATCGCTCACCCAATCGCTGCCGGCCAGCGGATGGCGCTGCGGCCACGGCGTCGCGGCCAACATTGGCGGGGCGAGAATCACCCACGCCAGGTCACGCACTTCCGGATGGCGTAATTGGTGTGGCAACTGGAGCAAGTCGGGAAACAGGATCATCTTGCGAGCATAGCCTTAAACACGAGCGCACCCTTGTGGCTGAAAGGATTTTGTCTATGGCGGGCTTTCGCCCATAATCGTGCTTTTCGCGTTTTCGATTGTCCGCAGAGGTCCCATGGAGCAATTTCGTAATATCGGCATCATCGGTCGCCTGGGCAGTTCCCAGGTGCTGGATACCGTCCGCCGACTGAAACGCTTTCTGCTCGATCGTCACCTGCACGTGATTCTCGAAGACACCATCGCCGAAGTTCTGCCGGGCCACGGCCTGCAGACCTCGTCACGCAAGATGCTCGGCGAAGTCTGCGACATGGTCATCGTCGTCGGCGGTGACGGCAGCCTGCTCGGCGCCGCTCGCGCATTGGCCAAGCACAATATTCCGGTGCTGGGGATCAACCGTGGCAGCCTCGGTTTTCTCACCGACATTCGCCCCGATGAACTGGAAGTCGAAGTGGCCAAGGTGCTCGACGGCCATTATCTGGTGGAAAACCGCTTCCTGCTGCAAGCCGAAGTTCGCCGGCATGCCGAGGCCATTGGCCAGGGCGATGCGCTGAACGACGTGGTACTGCACCCGGGCAAATCGACGCGGATGATCGAGTTCGAGCTGTACATCGACGGCCAGTTCGTCTGCAGCCAGAAGGCCGACGGCCTGATCGTCGCCACGCCGACCGGTTCCACCGCGTATGCGCTGTCCGCCGGTGGCCCGATCATGCATCCCAAGCTCGATGCCATTGTGATCGTGCCGATGTACCCCCATATGTTGTCGAGCCGGCCAATTGTGGTCGATGGCAACAGTGAGCTGAAAATCGTCGTGTCGAAAAACATGCAGATTTACCCGCAAGTCTCCTGCGACGGGCAGAACCACTTCACCTGCGCGCCGGGCGACACCATCACCGTGAGCAAGAAAGCGCAGAAGCTGCGGCTGATTCACCCGCTCGACCACAACTACTACGAAGTCTGCCGGACCAAGCTCGGCTGGGGCAGCAAGTTGGGTGGTGGAGGCGACTGATGCTCGATCCCGCGCGCAGTTATGACTTGATTGGTGACGTGCACGGATGCGCCCTGACCCTCGAACACTTGCTTGACCGTCTCGGTTATCACAAGCAGGGCGGGGTCTGGCGGCATCCATCGCGCATGGCCGTGTTCGTCGGCGATATCATCGACCGTGGCCCGCGGATTCGCGAGGCGCTGCATATTGTCCACGACATGGTCGTGGCCGGGCAGGCGCTGTGCATCATGGGCAACCACGAATTCAACGCCCTGGGCTGGAGCACGCCGGCGCCTCCGGGCAGCGGCAAGCAGTTCGTCCGTGAGCACACGCCGCGCCATGCGCGCCTGCTGCAGGAAACCCTGACCCAGTTCGAAGGCCACCCCGGTGACTGGCACGATTTCCAGCGCTGGTTCTACCAACTGCCGCTGTTTGTCGACGCCGGACGTTTCCGCGTGGTGCACGCTTGCTGGGATGCCGGACTGATCGAACCGTTGCGCGCGCTGTTTCCCGATGGCTGCATCGATGAGCATTTTCTGCAGGCCTCGGCGGTTCCGGACAGCTTCGCCTGCACGGTGTTTGATCGACTGCTGCGCGGCACCGACATGCGCCTGCCGGATGGCTTGACCATGACCAGCGGCGACGGTCTGGTGCGTTCGTTCTTCCGTACCAAGTTCTGGGAAGACGACCCGAAAACCTACGGTGACATCGTCTTCCAGCCGGATGCACTGCCGGAGCCGGTGGCGCAGAAGCCGCTGACTTCGAGTGAAAAAAACAACCTGCTGCGCTATGGCATTGATGAGCCATTGCTGTTCGTCGGCCACTACTGGCGCAGCGGCAAACCGGCGCCGATCCGCCCGAACCTCGCGTGTCTCGATTACAGCGCGGTGCTCTACGGCAAACTGGTGGCCTATCGTCTGGATCAGGAAACACGCCTGGATCCGCATAAATTTGTCTGGGTCGATGTCGAGCGGCCGGAGGTGCTGCAATGAGTGCGGTAGCGGTATTGCGTCTGCCGTTGGCGGTGGATCTGAGCGGTTTCGTCAAACTGCTGCAACGGATGCAGGTGCCGCACCGGGTCAGCGAAGAGGCGGGCGAGCAGGTGCTGTGGGCGCCGGCGGAAATCAGTGAGGACGTGCGGTCGCTGTACGAGCGCTTCCCGGCCGGTGACCCCGATCAACAGCTGGACATCCCGGTGGCCCCGACCTTCAAGCGTCCGGGCTTCGCCGAACAACTCAAACACGCCAAGGCCACCGGGTTCATCCTGCTGCTGAGCCTGCTGGTCGGCGGCCTGACCTATCTGGGCGACAACCTGGATACCCTGCGCTGGCTGACCTTCCTCGATTTCCGCGTGGTCGGCGAGTACATCCACTTCACGCCGCTGGCCGACAGTCTGGCGGCGGGGCAGTGGTGGCGCCTGTTCACCCCGATGCTGCTGCACTTCGGCATTCTGCACCTGGCCATGAACGGCATGTGGTACTGGGAGCTGGGGCGGCGCATCGAATCGCGTCAGGGCAGCATCAATCTGCTCGGTCTGACGTTGTTGTTCAGCCTGGTGTCGAACTACGCGCAGTTTGCCTGGAGTGGCCCGAGCCTGTTCGGCGGGCTGTCCGGCGTGCTCTACGGATTGCTCGGCCACTGCTGGATTTTCCAGTTGCTGGCGCCGAACCCGGCGTATCGCCTGCCGCGTGGCGTGCTGGTGATGATGCTGGTGTGGCTGGTGATTTGCATGTCCGGGCTGGTCTCGATGATCGGTTTCGGCCAGATCGCCAACGCCGCGCACGTCAGCGGGTTACTCATCGGATGCCTCACCGGTTTGTTGGGCGGTTTGTATAACCGCCGTAAACTGGCCGCCTAAAATTTTCAGTGAATAAAGAGCACGGAGACCCAGATGTCCTCTTTTAACGACATGATCAAGAACATCACCCCGGACATCTACGAGAGCCTGAAACTGGCCGTGGAAATCGGCAAGTGGTCCGACGGTGGCAAACTCACCGCCGAACAGCGCGAGCTGTCGTTGCAGGCGATGATCGCCTGGGAAATCCAGAACCTGCCTGAAGACCAGCGCACCGGTTACATGGGCCCGCAAGAATGTGCGTCGAAGTCGATCGAAGTGCCGAACATCCTGTTCAAGTCGGATGCCATCCATTGATCGAGATTGGCCGCGGTGCAATCAGCAAAATGTCGGCGCGCCTGGACGGGCCGAATGTGCAATATGCGTTTCGTCTGGATGATGTCGAGGTGCCGGTCAATCCCATGATCGGCACCACGGTGCGTCTGGAGTACCTGGGGGCGATCCACTGCACCCATTGCGGGCGCAAGACCAAAACCAGTTTCAGCCAGGGTTATTGCTACCCGTGCATGACCAAACTGGCGCAGTGCGACATCTGCATCATGAGCCCGGAGCGCTGCCACTTCGAGGCCGGCACCTGCCGCGACCCGGTGTGGGGCCAGCAGTTCTGCATGACCGATCACGTGGTGTATCTGGCCAACTCGTCGGGGATCAAGGTCGGCATCACTCGCGCCACGCAACTGCCGACCCGCTGGCTCGATCAGGGCGCGAGTCAGGCGCTGCCGATCATGCGTGTGTCGACGCGGCAACAGTCGGGCTTCGTCGAAGACCTGTTCCGCAGTCAGGTGGCAGACAAGACCAACTGGCGCGCCTTGCTCAAGGGCGATGCGGCGGCGGTGGATCTGGCCCAGGTGCGCGACCAACTGTTCGACAGCTGTGCCGAAGGCCTGGACGGCTTGCAGCAGCGATTCGGCCTACAAGCTATTCAGAAGATTACCGATGTAGAACCTCTCGAAATCCGCTATCCGGTCGAGCAATACCCGGCCAAAATCGTCAGCTTCAACCTGGACAAGAACCCGATTGCCGAAGGCACGCTGCTGGGGATCAAGGGTCAGTACCTGATTTTTGACACCGGCGTGATCAACATTCGCAAATACACGGCCTATCAGCTCGCCGTGCATCAATAAGGATTCCAGCATGCGCACCGAACAACCGAAGATGATTTACCTGAAGGACTATCAGGCCCCCGAGTACCTGATCGACGAGACGCACCTGACCTTCGAGTTGTTCGAGGACCACAGCCTGGTCCACGCGCAACTGGTGATGCGCCGCAACCCTGAGCGTGGCCCGGGCCTGCCGCCGCTGGTGCTCGACGGCCAGCAACTGGAGCTACTTTCGGTGACCCTGGCTGACCAGGAACTGAGCGCCGGCGATTATCAGCTGACCGAAAACACCCTGACCCTGCAGCCGGCCAGCGCCAGCTTCACGGTCGATACCAGCGTCAGGATCCACCCGGAAACCAACACCGCACTGGAAGGCCTGTACAAGTCCGGCACAATGTTCTGCACCCAGTGCGAGGCCGAGGGCTTCCGCAAGATCACCTATTACCTCGACCGCCCGGACGTGATGAGCAAGTTCACCACCACGGTGGTCGCCGAGCAGCACAGCTATCCGGTGCTGCTGTCCAACGGCAACCCGATTGCCTCGGGCCCTGGCGAAGATGGCCGGCACTGGGCGACCTGGGAAGACCCGTTCATGAAGCCGGCGTACCTGTTCGCGCTGGTGGCTGGTGATTTGTGGTGCGTCGAAGACACCTTCACCACCATAACCCAGCGCAATGTCGCGCTGCGCATCTACGTCGAGCCGGAAAACATCGACAAGTGCCAGCACGCGATGAACAGCCTGAAGAAGTCGATGCGCTGGGACGAAGAGGTCTACGGTCGCGAGTACGATCTGGACATCTTCATGATCGTCGCGGTCAACGATTTCAACATGGGCGCGATGGAGAACAAGGGGCTCAACATCTTCAACTCCAGCGCCGTGCTGGCTCGCGCCGAAACTGCCACCGACGCCGCGCACCAGCGGGTCGAGGCGATCGTCGCCCACGAATACTTCCACAACTGGTCGGGCAACCGCGTGACTTGCCGCGACTGGTTCCAGCTGTCGCTCAAGGAAGGCTTCACCGTGTTCCGCGACGCCGGTTTCTCCTCGGACATGAACTCGGCCACGGTCAAGCGCATTCAGGACGTGGCCTACCTGCGTACTCATCAGTTCGCCGAAGATGCAGGCCCGATGGCCCATGCGGTGCGCCCGGACAGCTTCATCGAGATCTCCAACTTCTACACCCTGACCGTGTACGAAAAAGGCTCGGAAGTGGTCGGCATGATCCACACCCTGCTGGGCGCCGAGGGTTTCCGCAAGGGCAGTGACCTGTACTTTGAACGCCATGACGGCCAGGCCGTGACCTGCGACGATTTCGTCAAGGCCATGGAAGATGCCAACGGTGTCGACCTGACCCAGTTCAAACGCTGGTACAGCCAGGCCGGCACACCGCGTCTGGCGGTCAGCGAGTCCTACGACGCCGCGGCGAAGACCTACAGCCTGACCTTCCGCCAGAGCTGCCCGGAAACCCCGGACAAGGTGGAAAAACTGCCGTTCGTGATCCCGGTCGAACTCGGTCTGCTCGGCAGCAAAGGCAACGAGATTGCCCTGCGTCTGGCCGGTGAAGCATCGGCCCAGGGCACCAGCCGCGTGATCTCGGTGACCGAGGCTGAGCAGACCTTCACCTTCGTCGACATCGCTGAACACCCGCTGCCATCGTTGCTGCGTGGTTTCTCCGCACCGGTGAAACTGAGCTTCCCGTACAACCGCGACCAGTTGATGTTCCTGATGCAGCACGACAGCGACGGCTTCAATCGCTGGGATGCCGGTCAGCAGCTGTCGGTGCAGGTGCTGCAGGAACTGATCGCCCAGCAGCAGAAGGACGAGAGCCTGGTGCTCGATCCGCGTCTGATCTCGGCGCTGAGAACCGTGCTGTCCGACGAGTCGCTGGATCAGGCCATGGTCGCCGAAATGCTCTCGCTGCCGAGCGAAGCCTATCTGACCGAAATCAGCGAAGTGGCGGATGTCGAGGCGATCCACACCGCCCGCGAGTTTGCCCGCAAGCAACTGGCGGACAACCTGTTCGAAGCGCTGTGGCTGCGTTACCAGGCCAACCGTGATCTGTCGAAGCAAACACCGTATGTGGCCGAGGCCGAGCACTTTGCCCGTCGCGCGCTGCAGAACATTGCGCTGTCGTACCTGATGCTCAGCGGCAAGCCGGAAGTGCTGGCCGCTACGCAAGAACAGTTCGAAAACAGCGACAACATGACCGAGCGCCTGACCGCGCTGGCGGTGCTGGTCAACTCGCCGTTCGAAGAACAAAAGGCCAAAGTACTGGCGACCTTCGCCGAGCACTTCAAGGACAACCCGCTGGTCATGGATCAGTGGTTCAGCGTGCAGGCCGGCAGCACGCTGCCGGGCGGTCTGGAACGCGTGAAAACCTTGATGCAGCACCCGGCGTTCAACATCAAGAACCCGAACAAGGTGCGTGCGCTGGTCGGTGCGTTTGCCGGGCAGAACCTGATCAACTTCCACGCCGCCGACGGTTCGGGCTACCGCTTCCTCGCGGATCTGGTGATCGAACTGAACGGCTTCAACCCGCAGATTGCCTCGCGCCAACTGGCGCCACTGACCCGCTGGCGTAAATACGACAGCGCCCGTCAGGCGTTGATGAAGGCTGAGCTGGAGCGGATTCGGGCTTCGGGGCAGTTGTCGAGCGATGTGTACGAAGTGGTGAGCAAAAGCCTGGCGTAACGCGTAACGACATGTGGGAGCGGGCTTGCTCGCGAAAGCGGTGTGTCAGACACGGAGATGTCGACTGGTACACCGCATTCGCGAGCAAGCCCGCTCCCATAGTTATTTGCGTCGTGCACAAACCCCTGTAGGAGCTGTCGAGTGCAACGAGGCTGCGATCTTTTGATTCTGGTTGTTTGAATCAGGATCAAAAGATCGCAGCGTGCCGCAGCTCCTACAGGGTTATTGCGTTATTTCAGATCAAATCGATCCAGATCCATCACCTTGGCCCACGCCGCCACGAAGTCTTTGACGAACTGTTCCTTCGCGTCAGAACTCGCATACACCTCGGCCAGCGCACGCAGGATCGCGTTGGAACCAAACACCAGATCAACCCGCGTCGCCGTCCACTTCACGCTGCCGGTTTTACGGTCGCGCCCTTCGAACTCGTCCGCTGCCGGTGAGGTCGGCTTCCACTCCACGCCCATGTCCAGCAGGTTGGTGAAGAAGTCGTTGCTCAGCGTTTCAGTGCGCGAAGTGAACACACCATGCCGGCTCTGCCCGACGTTGGCCCCGAGTACGCGCAGACCACCGACCAGAACGGTCATTTCCGGCGCGGAGAGAGTGAGCAGTTGCGCCTTGTCGATCAGCAGCGCTTCGGCGGAAACGGTGTATTTACCCTTGCTGTAGTTACGGAAACCATCGGCAATCGGTTCGAGGAAACCAAACGACTCGACGTCGGTTTGCTCCTGAGTCGCATCGGTGCGGCCTGGATTGAACGGCACAGAAACCGAGTGTCCGGCGTTTTTCGCCGCTTGTTCGACCCCGGAGTTACCCGCCAGCACGATCAGGTCTGCCAGTGAAACTTTCTTGCCGGATGAGCCGGCGTTGAACTCGTTCTGAATGCCCTCAAGGGTCTTCAGCACCTTGTCCAGTTGCTCCGGCTGGTTGGCCTGCCAGAATTTCTGCGGGGCCAGACGCAGACGGCCGCCGTTGGCGCCGCCACGTTTATCGGAACCACGGAAGGTCGATGCGGCGGCCCACGCCGTCGAAACCAGTTCCGAGACGGAAAGCCCCGACGCTAGCACTTTGCTTTTCAGCGCCGCCGCATCGTTGCTGTCGATCAGCGGGTGAGTGGCTTCAGGAATCGGGTCTTGCCACAGCAGTTCTTCGTTGGGCAGTTCCGGGCCGAGGTAGCGCGACAGCGGGCCCATGTCACGGTGGATCAGCTTATACCAGGCGCGGGCGAAGGCGTCCGCCAGTTGATCCGGGTTGGCCAGGAAACGTCGGGCGATCGGCTCGTAGATCGGGTCGAAGCGCAGCGCCAGATCGGAGGTGAGCATGGTCGGCGAGAGCTTTTTGCTCGGATCGTGCGCATGGGGAACGGTGCCGGCCCCGGCGCCGTTTTTTGGTTTCCACTGATGCGCACCGGCCGGACTTTTGAACAGTTCCCACTCGAAACCGAACAGGTTTTCCAGGTAGTTGTTGCTCCACTGGGTCGGGGTGGTGGTCCAGGTCACTTCCAGGCCGCTGGTGATGGTGTCGGCGCCTTTGCCGGTACCGAATGCGTTGCGCCAGCCAAGGCCTTGTTCTTCCAGGCCGGCCGCTTCCGGCTCAGGCCCGACATTGTCGGCAGGGCCGGCACCGTGGGTCTTGCCGAAAGCGTGACCGCCAGCGATCAGTGCCACGGTTTCTTCGTCATTCATCGCCATGCGGCCAAAGGTTTCGCGGATATCGCGACCCGAAGCCACCGGATCCGGGTTGCCCTCGGGGCCTTCCGGGTTCACATAAATCAGGCCCATCTGCACCGCGGCGAGCGGGTTCTCCAGATTGCGTTCGCCCTGATCGGTGCGGCTTTCCTCTTTGCCGTGCAGGTCCGGTTCGGCTACCAGCGTGCCGTCACCGGGTTCCTGCATGGCGGATTTGTCCTTGCCGTAGCGGCTGTCGCCACCGAGCCATTCGTGTTCCGAACCCCAATAAACGTCTTCGTCCGGTTCCCAGACATCGGGACGTCCGCCGGAGAAGCCGAAAGTCTTGAAGCCCATGGATTCCAGCGCGACGTTGCCGGTGAGTACGATCAGGTCAGCCCAGGAAATATTGCGACCGTATTTCTGTTTGATCGGCCATAGCAGTCGGCGGGCTTTGTCGAGGCTGACGTTGTCCGGCCAGCTGTTGAGCGGGGCGAAACGCTGTTGCCCGGAGCCGGCGCCTCCGCGGCCATCGGCGGTGCGATAGGTGCCGGCGCTGTGCCAGGCCATGCGGATGAACAGCGGGCCATAGTGGCCGAAGTCGGCGGGCCACCAGTCCTGGGAGTCGGTCATCAGCGTGCGCAGGTCTTGTTTCAGGGCCTGGAAGTCCAGGCTCTGGAAGGCTTTGCCGTAGTCGAAGTCCTTGCCCAGCGGATCGGACTTGGGCGAGTGCTGGCTGAGGATCTTCAGGTTCAGTTGATTCGGCCACCAGTCACGGTTCGTCGTACCACCACCGGCGGCGTGGTTGAACGGGCATTTCGATTCGTTTGCCATGTTCGAGTCCTTATCAGGTCTTGTACGGCCGGCTCGTGCCGACTTCGGAGTAGTAAGGCTAGACCCGACTCGGGCAACCAGCTAATAGGCCGACTATTGGAGGCTGATAGGCGCAGTCTTTCAGCATCTTTGAGCTATTGCACAGACGGCCTGATTCCCTGAATCAGGCCTGAAATCCGCGTGCTTGAGCGCTTGCTGCAAAACGAATTGGAAGAATCGTGATGACAGAAAGAAATGTTATTGTATAACATAAAAAAGATTTCATTCTGTTTCTGCCGGTATTGTTTGCAACACGCCGGCAGCGATTCTCACTTTTCTGCTCACGGAAGTTCTGAAATGCCTGCCCGTTCCCAACCCCTTCAACGACGCCTGACTCCGCTGGCTGCCGCGCTGCTGATCGCCTCACCGGTGTTCGCCGTCGAGCCGCTCGAGTTGCAACCGCAAGTCATCACCGGCAACCCTTTGGGCAGCCAGACTCTGGCATCGCCCTCGACCGTCCTCAGCGGCGACGACCTTACGTTTCAACAGAAGGGCAGCCTCGGCGAGACCCTGAACAAGCAGCCCGGCGTGTCCTCGTCGTACTTCGGCCCCGGCGCGAGTCGGCCGATCATTCGCGGTCAGGACGGTGATCGCATTCGCATCTTGCGTAACGGTGTCGGCGCGCTGGACGCCTCGTCGCTGTCGTACGACCACGCGGTACCACTGGACCCGGTCAATGTCGAGCGCATTGAAATCGTCCGTGGCCCGGCAGCGTTGCTGTATGGCGGCAGTGCGATTGGCGGGGTGGTCAACACCTTCGATAACCGCATCCCCACCGAAGCCATCGACGGCATCCACGGGGCCGGCGAGTTGCGTTATGGTGGCGCCGACACCACCCGCAGCAGCGCCGGGAAACTGGAGGCCGGCAACGGTCAGTTCGCCTTGCATCTGGACGCCAGCGCCCGTGAGTTCAATGACCTGAAGATTCCCGGCTACGCCAAGACCGGCGCGGCACGCGCCAACGACGACGGCGACTCGCGCAAGCATCGGCTGGCCAACAGCGACGGCCGTCAGGATGGCGGCGCCGTCGGCGGTTCCTACACTTGGGATGACGGCTACGCCGGTCTGTCCTACAGCAATTACGATTCGAACTACGGCTCGCCCGCCGAAGACGACGTGCGCATCCGCATGCAGCAGGAGCATTACGCATTCGCCTCGGAAATGCGCAATCTCGACGGGCCGTTCAGCTCGATCAAGCTCGACGCCGGCTACACCGATTACCAGCATCGGGAAATCGAGGGCGGCGAGGTTGGTACCACGTTCAAGAACAAGGGTTACGAAGCACGGGTCGAGGCCCGGCATCAGCCGTTGGGCCCGTTCAACGGGGTGATCGGCGCCCAGGTCAGCCGCAACGAATTCTCGGCGCTGGGCGAAGAGGCCTTTGTGCCGCACACCGATACCGACGCTGGCGCACTGTTCATTCTGGAAGAGTTGCAAGCCACCGAGCGTCTGCTGTTCACCCTCGGCGGCCGACTCGAACACACCACGGTCGACCCGGACGCCAAAGGCAACGAGCGCTTTGCCAACGCCGACCGCTCCAACCGTTTCACCGCGGGCAGCCTGTCGTCCGGCGCGGTCTACACGCTGACGCCGATCTGGTCGGTCGCCGCGACACTCGGCTACACCGAGCGTGCACCGACCTTCTATGAGCTGTACGCCAACGGCGCCCACGTCGCGACCGGCACCTATGAAGTCGGCGATGCCGGGCTGTCGAAAGAAAAAGCCGTGTCCAGCGACCTCGCGTTGCGTTTCGATAACGGCACGCACAAGGGCAGTGTCGGCGTGTTCTACAGCCACTTCTCCAACTACATCGGCTTGCTCGGCACTGGCCGCACACTGAATGACGAAGGCGAAGAGGACGCCGGCGGGATTCCCGAATACACCTACTCGGGCGTGCGTGCACGTTTCAGCGGCATCGAGGCGCAGGATCGCTGGACGCTTGGCGAAAATGCCTACGGCAAGTTCGCGCTGGAGCTGTCGGGCGATTACACCCGCGCCAAGAATCTCGACAACGGTCAGGATCTGCCGCGCATTGCGCCGTTGCGCTTGAACAGCGGTTTGCTGTGGGAACTGGATCGCTGGCAGGCGCGGATCGATGTCGAACACGCCAGCTCGCAGCATCGCGTACCGGCCAACGAAAGCAGCACCGATGGCTACACCACGCTGGGGGCGAATGTGGGGTATCACTTCGATGTCGGCCAGAGCAAATGGCTGGCCTTCGTCAACGCCGAGAACCTGACCAACCAGACCGTGCGTTACGCCAGTTCGATCCTGCGCGATATTGCACCGGCAGAAGGGCGCAGCATTCAGGTGGGGTTGCGTACGACGTTCTGATTAGTTGACCTGTTAACACTTCCCCCTGTAGGAGCTGCCGCAGGCTGCGATCTTTTGATTTTTTTTTTTAAAAAAAAAAAA
>NZ_JANLOG010000124.1:0-14613 GCF_025466205.1 Pseudomonas sp. 13B_3.2_Bac1 | reverse complement strand
GGGGCCGCCCCCGCGAAGGCGTATTCCGCCGCACCGCCGCACTGCTGATTGGTCACCCGATCTTCCCGAATATTGGCCGTTTGAATACCCCGCCCCGCAGACTACTGTGATCACCACCCCCTCCTCCCACAGGTGATCCGCCATGAAAGCCCTGCACCTCTTCACCGCCGTTCTCGCCCTGTCCCTGTCTGCCGCTGCGCTGGCCCACGATCCGTCCGAGAAAGTCACGGTGCTGCAAGACCAGATGCTGAAAAACGCCCCCGGCAAGAAAGCCATGATGATCGAAGTCGATTACCAGCCCGGCCAATCGTCCATCGCCCATAAACACGACGGCACCGCCATGGCCTACGTGCTCGAGGGCGAAGTGATTTCCCAGGTCAAGGGTGAACAGGCGATCACCTACAAGAAGGGCCAATTCTGGTACGAACCGGCCGGCTCCGAACATCTGGTGTCGAAAAACGCCAGCCAGACCAAACCGGCGAAGTTGCTGGTGTTCATGGTATTGGCCCCGGACGAGCAAGTGCTGATCCCCTTGAAAAACTGATGGTTGTTTGCACAGCCATAAATAAAAAGGCGCAAAACATCGTTTCGCGCCTTTTTATTTCCCCAGGCAATTAACCGATTCGACTTAAAGCAAATAAAACTATCGCACGATCATTAGCGGGGAAATTGTCAGGTTATTTACAGCTTGGCGGGTTTAGTCTGAGTTAACTGTCGTGTGCCCATCACAAACAGCCGCGACAACAATGACTTTCGACTGAAGTTGCTTCACGGGAGACTCACCATGAAACTTGCGTTTGCCAGCACCTTGGCGATATCGGTTTTAGCCTTGTCCGCCTGTTCAGTACCCACCGCGCCACAAGCGGTCTCGTCCCTCGATACATTGTTTACCCAACCGGTCGGGCGCAGCAGCGCCGCTCAGGTAAAAAGTGGTCCCGGCGTGTCGTTGGGCGTGGTCTACAGCCCAAGCACCCAGACCAACCGCGAATACCTGCGTAACTACCAGGCCAACGCCGGCACCGGTTTCGGCCAGAGCCTGCTGGTGCAGCCGATCCACGACGCCTACGTCGCCACCTCAAAACCCGACATGGCGGTGGACTGGGTCAAGGCCTCGCTGCAACGGCAGTTCGGCTCGGTGACGGTGTACCCGGACATGCAGAGCCTGCGTGCGGCTAACCCCGATGTGGTGGCGATCGTCGATACCCACAGCCAGTTGATCACTTCGCGCAGTTCCGACATCAAAGCTGATGTGAGTGCGGATTTTTATGATGCGAAGTTCAACTACGTCGGGACGGCGAAAGGTTCCGAGGCGAAAGAGTTGACGCCGGTATGGGCGGACTTCAAACGGTCGGAAGAGATCGTGGCCGATATCAATCAACAGGAAGATGTACAAGTCAGAGCCTTGCAGAAGTTTGACCAGTCGCTCAGTAATTTATTGACCAGGCCGACAGATAAAGTGTCGATGCTGGATAACAAACAAGCACATAAATTGTATTGATGCAAAAGGCCTCTTCGCGAGCAAGCTCGCTCCCACAGGGGGAATGCATTTCAAATGTGGGAGCGAGCTTGCTCGCGAAGGGGCCAGACCAGGCAACCAAAACCCACAGACATAAAAAAGCCCCGGCATCTCACGACACCGGGGCTTTCTCATTCAACCACTACTCAGGCCAGTTCAAGCTCGGCATTTGCAGCAGTCGCAGGCACCACCGCTTGCCCACTCAACGCCAGGTCGAGCAGTTCGCGGTTGGCAACGGCGTACATGGCGTAGTCGGTGCCGCTCGCAGCACGGATTTCCACCAGCATGGCGCGCCAGCGCTCGATCATGCCTTCGTGCTGTTCCATCCACAGCGCCAGACGTGCTTCCACATCCAGTGTGCCGTCGCCCTGTTGCAGGACGGAGATGGTGATCGCACGTTGCTGCCAGTCCACGTCATCACGGAACGCTTCACGGGCCAGGGCCTGCCAGTTGTTTTCAACCGGCAGCGCGCTGATCTGTTGCAGGTACCAGGTGATGTCCAGCGCACTGCCCACGGCGAAGTAGGCCTTGGCCACTTCGGCAGGGTTCTGCCCGGTCACGTCGGAAGCTTCGATGATCGGCAGCAGGGTGTACAGGTGCGAGGTACCCGCCACCATACGCGCCAGCAACTCCGGAACACCGGCCGCGACGTAAGCCTGATAACGCGCCTGCCAGTTTTCGCGGATTTCGCCGCTCAGCAGTTCGTCGAGCTTCAGCCCCAGCTCCTTCAGGTGCGGACCGAAGTGCGCCACATCACGGGCAGCGTTCTGCTCGTTGCGACGGGCACGCAGGAACCAGCGCGTAGCGCGACGGCCCAGACGCATCAGCTCGTCCATCAGTTCCAGTTGCACGTCAGCGCTTACTTGGTAGTCCAGCGCTTCAATCTGACGGAACCAGTGCGGGAGGTGGAAGATGTCACGCACGATCACGTAAGCGCCCGCCACGTTCGCCGGGCTCATGCCGGTCGACTCTTTGAGTCGCTGAACGAAGGTGATGCCCATGTGGTTGACCAGATCGTTGGCAATCTGGGTGCTGACGATCTCGCGCTTCAGACGGTGACGACGCATGGCTTCGGAGAACTTGCTGACCAGGGTCGGCGGGAACGCCGTTTCCATGTCGCGGGTCAGGTAGTCGTCGTCCGGCACCAGCGAACCCAGCAACTGCTCCTTGAGGTCGATCTTGCTGTACGAGATCAGTACCGACAGCTCGGGACGGGTCAGGCCATGGCCTGCCGCAACGCGCTCGTTGATCTGCTCTTCGGTCGGCAGGAACTCGATGGCACGATCCAGCTTGCCACGACCTTCCAGATCGCTCATCAGACGCTTGTACTCGGCAATGCGCTCGTAGGCACGACGCGCCGCCAGGGACAGAGCCTGAGTCTGCTTGTAGTTGTTGCCCAGCACCAGACCACCGACTTCGTCGGTCATGCTCGCCAGCAACTGGTTGCGTTGCTTGTCTGTCATGTCGCCGGCCTGAACCACTTCGTTCAGCAGGATCTTGATGTTCACTTCGTGGTCGGAGCAGTCCACGCCACCGGCGTTGTCGATGAAGTCGGTGTTGGAACCGCCGCCATTGAGACCGAATTCCACACGACCCAGTTGGGTCATGCCGAGGTTACCGCCCTCGCCCACCACTTTGCAGCGCAGCTCGTTGCCGTTCACGCGCAGTGCGTCGTTGGCCTTGTCGCCCACGTCGGCATGGCTTTCGGTGCTGGCCTTGACGTAAGTACCGATACCGCCGTTCCACAGCAGATCCACCGGTGCCTTGAGCAAGGCGTTCAGCAGTTCGGTCGGGGTCAGCTTGTCGGCCTTGATGTCGAAGCGTTCTTTCATCTGCGGCGAGATGGCGATGCTCTTCGCGCTGCGCGAGAAGATACCGCCGCCTTCAGACATGATGCTGGTGTCGTAGTCGGTCCAGGCCGAACGCGGCAGGTCGAACATGCGCTGACGCTCGACGAAGCTGGTCGCCGGGTTCGGGTTCGGATCGATGAAGATGTGCATGTGGTTGAACGCGGCAACCAGTTGCAGCTTGTCAGACATCAACAGGCCGTTACCGAACACGTCACCGGCCATGTCACCGACGCCGACCACAGTGATGCTGTCTTCCTGAACATTGATGCCGCGCTCGCGGAAGTGGCGCTGTACGCCAACCCACGCGCCCTTGGCGGTGATGCCCATTTTCTTGTGGTCATAACCGGCGGAACCACCGGAGGCGAACGCGTCGCCCAGCCAGAAGCCGTAGTCGATGGCGATGCCGTTGGCGATGTCGGAGAAGGTTGCAGTGCCCTTGTCCGCTGCCACAACGAGGTACGGGTCATCGTCGTCATGACGCACGACGTTGGCCGGCGGCACCAGCGCGCCGTCTTTCAGGTTGTCGGTGATGTCCAGCAGACCGGAGATGAAGATGCGGTAGCAGGCGATGCCCTCGGCCGCGATCTCGTCACGGCTGCCGCCCAGTGGCAGACGACGCGGCAGGAAGCCGCCCTTCGCACCCACCGGCACGATGACCGAGTTCTTCACTTGCTGGGCTTTCACCAGGCCGAGGACTTCGGTACGGAAGTCTTCTTCACGGTCGGACCAGCGCAGACCACCACGGGCAACGTTGCCGAAGCGCAGGTGCACGCCTTCGACGCGTGGCGAGTAAACGAAGATTTCGAACTTCGGTACTGGCTTCGGCAGCTCTGGAATCGCGTGCGGGTTGAACTTGAAGCTGAAGTACGACTTGTTCTGGCCGTTGGCATCAGTCTGATAGAAGTTGGTGCGCAGAGTGGCTTTGATCAGGTCCAGGTAGCGACGCAGGATGCGGTCTTCGTTGAGCACCTGAACGTCGTCCAGTGCGGTCAGAATCGCTTGTTCCAGACGCTGCTGCTTGTCTTCCAGATCATCGCTGCCCAGCTTGCGCGCCAGGTAGAAACGGGTCTTGAACAACCGGGTCAGCTCGCGAGCGATGTCGGTGTGGTTGTTCAGGGTGCTGGCGATGTAACCCAGGTCGAAGCCCAGACGAATCTGCTTCAGGTAACGGGCGTAGGCACGCAGCAGCGCGACGTCGCGCCATGGCAGACCGGCGGTCAGCACCAGACGGTTGAACGCATCGTTCTCGGCATCGCCACGGACGATGTGGACGAATGCGTCCTGCAGGGTGTCGTTGAGTTGCTGGATGTCCAGCTCCAGACCTTCAGCCGCGGTGAACGCGAAGTCGTGGATCCAGAACTCGCGGCCATTGGTGTGACGCAGACGGTACGGGAACTCGCCCAGCACGCGCAGGCCGAGGTTTTCCAGAATCGGCAACACGTCGGACAGCGCCAGCGGGGTATCGGCGTGGTACAGCTTGCAATGCAGCTCGCGTTGGCCGGACACCTGACCCAGCGGCTGATAGAAGCTCATCACCAGCGGATTTTTTTCGTTCAGGCTCAGCAGGTGCTGCATGTCGACCACGGCCGAATGCGCCGCGAAACGCTCGCGGTAGCCGGCCGGGAAGCCTTTCGGGAAGTCCGCCAGCACGTTGGTGCCGTGGGCTTCGCCGAAGCTTTCGACGGTCAGTGCGGCGTAGTCGTCCTGCCAGCTGCGGCAGGCCTGTACCACTTCTTTTTCCAGCAGCAGCGGGTCGATGTCGATGCGGTTCTTCGGATCGACGCGCAGGATCAGCTGCACGCGAGCCAGCACGGACTCGGAGAAGAAGGTCCAGAACTCGCAGTCGGTGGCCTTCAGGCGCTCCATCAGCACCTGCTGGATCTTCTGGCGCACTTCGGTGGAATAGATGTCGCGCGGCACGTAGGCCAGGCAGTAGCAGAAGCGACCGTATGGGTCTTTGCGCAGGAACACGCGGATCTTGTTGCGTTCCTGGATCTGCACGATCGACATCACGGTGCTGAACAGCTCGTCGACCGGGGTCTGGAACAGGTCATCACGCGGCAGCACTTCGAGTACCTGCGCCAGTTCCTTGCCCAGGTGAGCCTTGGACTGGAAGCCGGAGCGGCGTTCGATTTCTTCGACCTTGCGACGGATGAACGGAATGACCCGCACGCTCTCGCCATACACCGAAGAGGTGTACAGGCCCATGAAACGGTGTTCCTTGATGACGTTGCCGTCGGCGTCGATTTCACGGATCGACACGTAGTCCGGGTAGGCAGGACGGTGTACGCGGCTCGGGTGCGCAGCCTTGGCGAACGACAGCAGGGTCGGTTCGCGCAGGTAGTTCACCGCGTAGTCTTCGATGTGACGGTCTTCGTCGGTCAGACCGGTGCGCAGCAGTTTGGTCAGGCCGAGGAAGGAATTCTGGTCGTATTCGATATGGCCGCCATCGGCCTGATCGACAACGGTGAACTCTTCGTAGCCGAGGAAGGTGAAGTGGTTGCCCACCAGCCATTCCAGGAAGCTCTTGATTTCAGTCTTTTCGTCGGCATCGACGGCGAATGCGCTGTGATCGAGCTTGGTGAGGATCTCCTGCACCTTGGCCTTCATCGGCTCGAAATCAGCGACCGCGACGCGCACTTCACCGAGCACCTGCTCCAGCTCTTTGCTCAGCACATTGAGTTCGGCCGCGTTGGCGCAGCGGTCGATTTCCAGGTACATCAGCGACTCGTGCAGCACGCCTTCGCCGGTGCTGCCCTTCGGCAGGATTTCCAGCAACTCGCCCTTGCTGCCACGACGTACGCTGAGCACGGTGGTTTGCAGGGTGTGGATGCTGTAGCCGCGGCGGTTCAGCTCGGTGCGGACCGAGTCGACCAGGAACGGCAGGTCGTGGTGCAGCACCTCAACCGCGGTGTGGGTCGACTGCCAGCCATGACGTTCGTAATCGGGGTTGTAGACGCGCACTTGCGGTTGCGCGTGATCGAAGCGCTCAAGCAGGCGCCACGCAGAAAGAGTACAGCCAGCGAGGTCGGAGAGGCGACGTTGAGTCAGCTCGTCCAGGGAAATGATGCCGAAGAATTGTTCAGCAAACAGCGCCACTTGTGGCAGTGCCTGTTCACTGATGTGCTGCGCCAGTGCCGCTTGCAGTTGGTGCTGGAAGTCGGCTTTGCTGGCTGCGGTGAAGAACGCCATCTGTGGTACTCCGCTTGGGGCTTGTTATTGATGGAAAGCGTCGCTTGCAAAACCCCTTTCGGGGCCTCCGTCGCCCTGTTCCTGATTCTCGGGCAGAGGAAACAGGGTGACAGGTGGGTGAAGCTGGACACGACACTCAGGTCACATTCACCTTCCATTGAATGAGCATCTGCAAAAACGACTGTCAGGGCTGCCGACAATGCCTTTACGGGTGCTCATCCGTTGCGCAGCTTAATGGGTGCGACAATGTGTCTGCTTGCGGTGCTGCGACATATTCGGTCATTGGCACGTAAACAAGGGGTTCGGCACCGATAAACACTAGCATTCATGGCGCAAAACGCCGGCTTGAATGCCCGTATTTACGGTACATCTGTGCCAGAAGTGACCATTGACCTGTGTCGCGTTCACGACACATCCTCTGACACTCTCACATGCAGAAATTCCCGAGGACTGGCAGAATCGCGCCCAATTGCGACCAACACGCCCGCCGAGGCAGGAATTTCCCATGCAAATGACCACCGCCCTTTTGATCGTCAACCCGTGCGACGACGAAGAAGACAACATGGCCATGCTCTGCTGCCACAGCGACAAGGGCGACATGTTTCTGATGAGCCGCTACCCGGACGAGGATGAGCTGGAGATCACGCTGGATGGCGAGCCTTCGACGTTGGACGGCGTGAAAGTCACCTTGACCAAGACTCTGCTGAAGATCGAGATCGCGGCGGCGGATGCCGATGCGCTGAATGGGGATGATGTGCTGGAGATTACCTTCAATCCGGACATGGTTGATCTGGCTGAAGTTGAAGAAACCCTGAAGAACATCCTTGATGGCACCGGGACCTATATCAGCCAGATTTGATGCTGGCTTGCCAGCGATGAGGCGAAACTTGATGTCGTCCGGACTGCCCCCTTCGCGAGCAGGCTCGCTCCCACATTGATGGGTGTACGCCGTTCAAATGTGGGAGCGAGCCTGCTCGCGAAGAGGCCCGAAAGAACACTGCACCTTTCTCCGGCTACAAAATTCCAACAATTGCCCCAGTCATTTCCCGCACTTTGCGCAAAATGCCGTTAGTCGCCACCCCCCTCGATGGATTAAAGTAACGCCCCCAGCCACGGCGTTATCCGAACGCCTGCGGCCACCCTTTCCAGGAACAGTCACCGATGGAACATCGTGAAGCGCTGCTGGCGCTGCGAACCTTTCTTTCAACGCAGATTCTCGGCCAGGAAAAACTCATCGAGCGTTTGCTCATCGCCCTGCTCGCCGACGGCCACATGCTGGTCGAGGGTGCTCCAGGTCTGGCCAAGACCAAAGCGATCAAAGAACTCGCCGAGGGCATCGAAGCCCAGTTCCATCGCATCCAGTTCACCCCGGATCTGCTGCCGGCCGACATCACCGGCACCGAGATCTATCGCCCGGAAACCGGCAGTTTCGTGTTCCAGCAAGGGCCGATCTTCCACAACCTGGTACTGGCGGACGAAATCAACCGTGCGCCGGCCAAGGTGCAATCGGCGCTGCTCGAAGCCATGGCCGAACGGCAGGTCAGCGTCGGACGCAGCACGTATGAACTGTCGCCGCTGTTCCTGGTGATGGCCACGCAGAACCCGATCGAGCAGGAAGGCACCTACCCGCTGCCCGAAGCGCAGCTCGACCGTTTCCTGATGCACGTGAAAATCGGCTTCCCCGACGCCGCCGTCGAACGCCGCATCCTGCAACAGGCCCGTGGCGAAGCCCTCAATGGCGAAACCAAACCCGAGCGCCGGGTCAGCCAGCAAGCGATCTTCGCCGCGCGCAAGGAAATCCTCGGTCTGTACATGGCCGACGCCGTGGAGGAATACCTGGTGCAACTGGTCATGGCCACGCGCACGCCGGCCAAATTCGACCCGGAAATGGCCGAGTGGATCGCCTATGGCGCCAGCCCGCGCGGCTCGATCGCCCTCGACCGCTGCGCCCGTGCTCACGCGTGGCTGGCCGGTCGCGATTTCGTCAGCCCCGAGGATATTCAGGCCGTGCTGTTCGACGTGTTGCGTCACCGCATCATTCTGTCGTTTGAAGCCGAAGCCGCCGGCATCGATCAGGATCGGGTGGTGCAGCGGATTCTCGACGTCGTAGCCGTCGCTTGACCCCCATGAACGCCCCCCTGCCGTCCGAACCGGGCATCCGCATCAGCCTCACCGACCTGATCGAGATGCGCCACCGTGTGCGCGAAGTGCAGCTGTTTTCCACGCCCAGTCAGCGCAGTCCGCTGATCGGTCTGCATCACTCGAAATTCCGTGGCCGTGGCGTCGACTTCGATCAGGTGCGGGTCTATCAGGCCGGCGACGACGTACGCACCATCGACTGGCGCGTGACGGCGCGCACCCAGGAGCCGCACACCAAGCTGTTCCATGAAGAACGCGAGCGCCCGATTTTCATCATGGTCGAGCAAAGCACCCGGCTGTTTTTTGGCTCGGGGCTGATGTTCAAGTCGGTGCTGGCGGCGCAAGTGGCGGCGCTGATCGGCTGGGCGGCCCTCGGCCACAACGACCGGGTTGGCGGGCTGGTGTTCGGTGACAACGAGCACTACGAAATCAAACCCCGGCGCAGCAAACAAAGCCTGCTGCAATTGCTCAACCGGCTGGTCAAGGTCAACCAGTCGCTGCATACCGAACGCGAACCGGATCACGATGCCTTTGGCGTGGCCCTGCGCCGTGCGCGTGAGGTGCTGCGCCCGGGCAGCCTGGCCATCGTGATTTGCGATGAGCGCGCACTGTCGGACAGCGCCGAACAACAACTGAGCCTGCTGTCACGGCACTGCGACTTGCTGCTGCTGCCGCTGTCCGATCCGCTGGATCACGCCCTGCCCGCCGCCGGGCTTTTACGATTCGCCGAGCGCGGCGCGCAACTGGAACTCGACACGCTGAATTTCGAGCTGCGCCAGACGTATCGCGCCCAGGCCGAAGCACGCATCGCCCGCTGGGAGCTGCTCGCGCAGAAACTGCGGGTATTGCTGATGCCGCTGAGCACGCAAAGCGAGATGGTCGAGCAGATGCGCGAGTTTCTCAATCCGCAGCGTCCGGGGACAGGACGATGAACGGCCTCGAACAACTGCAACCGCTGATTTCCCCGCCACCGATTGCCTTCTGGCCGCCGGCGCCGGGCTGGTGGTTGCTGCTTCTGTTGTTACCGTTGCTCGGCTTCGCCGCGTGGCGCCTGCGCCGGTTCATTCCAATCAAGAAACGCCCGATCGTGCGCGCCGAACAACCGCTCGACCCGGTGCGCATCGCCGCTCTCGCCGAACTGGCGCAGATGCCCAAACCCTACGACGGCGCACCCGCCGGCGCCTGGCTGCAACAACTCAACGGCCTGCTCAAACGCCTGTGCCGCAACCATTACCCCTACAGCCAGAGCCACACGCTCAACGGCCGCAAATGGCTGGCGTTTCTCGACAACCGCTGCCCGGCAGCCGGCCTAACGCGCTGGATGGTACTGGTCGAAGGCGCCTACAAACCCGAGTGCAAACTCGACGACAAAGCCATTGCCGGCCTGACCCAAGCCGTCGACACCTGGATCCGCAAGCATGTTTGAGTTTGCCTGGCCGTGGATCTTCCTGCTGTTGCCGCTGCCGTGGCTGATGCGCCTCGTGCTGCCGGTGGCCGACAGCGGTGAGCCCGCCTTGAAAGTGAGTTTCCTCAGCGACCTGGAAGGCCTCGCCCGTCGGCGTGCCCGAGCCAATCTGCCGGCGTGGCGCCAGCAAGCACCGTTCCTGCTGCTGTGGCTGTTGCTGCTGGCTGCCGCCGCGCGCCCGCAGTGGCTGGGCGAGCCGTTGCCGATAGCCGCCAGCGGGCGTGATCTGCTGGTGGCGGTGGATGTGTCCGGCTCGATGGATTTCCCCGATATGCAGTGGCAGGACGAAGATGTCAGCCGCTTGACGCTGGTCCAGCATCTGCTCGGCGACTTTCTTGAAAGCCGCGACGGTGACCGTGTCGGTCTGATCCTGTTTGGCAGTCAGGCGTACCTGCAAGCGCCGCTGACCTTCGACCGCCACACCGTGCGCGTCTGGCTCGATGAAGCGCGTATCGGCATCGCCGGCAAAAACACCGCCATCGGCGACGCTATCGGTCTGGCGCTGAAACGCCTGCGCATGCGTCCGGCACAGAGCCGAGTGTTGATCCTGGTGACCGACGGCGCCAACAACGGCGGCGAAATCGATCCTCTCACCGCGGCAAAATTGGCCGCCAGCGAAGGCGTAAAGATCTATCCGATCGGCATCGGTGCCGACCCTGAAGCCAGCGGCAGCACCGGCCTGCTTGGGGTCAATCCGAGCCTGGATCTCGATGAGCCGGCGCTCAAAGCCATCGCCCAAGCCACCGGCGGTCAGTATTTTCGTGCCCGCGATGGTAAAGAGCTGCAAGCGATCAAGAACACCCTCGACCAGCTCGAACCGGTCACTCAGCAACCGACCCAGGCGCGCCCCGCGCAAGCCTTGTATCAGTGGCCGCTGGCGTTGGCCTTGCTGTTGAGCCTGCTGCTGGTCGCCCGTGAATTGTGGCCGGACAACCCGTTGCAACGCCTGTTCACCAAGGAGCTGTATCTGCAAAGTCCGCTGCCTGACTGGCGCGAACGCCTCAAGCGTTTGCGTCTGCGGAGGCGCCGATGATCGCGCTCTGGCCGCACTGGTTCCGCCCGTGGTGGCTGCTACTCCTGCCGCTGCTGGGCTGGTTGCTCTGGCAACTCTGGCACCGACAGAAACGCGCTGGGCGCTGGCAGATGATTCTGCCGCCGGCGTTTCACTCGACGCTGCTCAGTGGCGGTAACGGTCGCGACAGTAAGCTGCCGTGGGTCGCCCTTGGCGTGGCGTGGCTGCTGACCATTGTCGCCCTGCTCGGACCGAGCTGGGAGCGCGTCGAACAGACCAGCCAGAAGCCTGCCGACCCGCTGGTCGTCGTGCTGGAACTGACCCCGGAAATGCTCGCCACCGACTCGCCGCCAACGCGACTGGAACAGGCCCGGCGCAAACTGTTCGACCTGTTGCAGGCACGCAGCGATGCGCAGACCGCGATCGTCGTCTACGCCGGCAGTGCGCACACGCTGGTGCCGCTGTCGGATGACCTGGCGACCAGTCGCAATCTGCTCGACGCTCTCAAGCCGTCATTGATGCCGGAAAGCGGCAACCGCGCTGACCTCGGGGTCATCAAGGCGCTGACATTGCTCAAGCAAGGCGCCCTCGGTCAGGGGCGGATTCTGCTGATCGGCTCGTCGCTGAGCGAAGAAGAACGCCAAGGCATCCGCCGCGCCCTCGGCAAACAATCGGCGCAACTGCTGATGCTCGGCATCGGCACCGCTGAAGGCGCACCGATTGCTCAGGAGGACGGTAGTTTCCTCAAGGATGAACAAGGCGCGATCCGCGTGCCGCAACTCGACAGCCCGAGCCTCGGCGCGTTCCTCGCCAGCATCGGCGGCGACTACCACAGTGCGCGGCTGGACGAGAGCGATTTGCGCGCCCTCGGCCTGCTTGATGGCCCGCGCAGTCTGCGCAACGATGGCCAGACCGTGCGCCTCGACACTTGGGCCGATCAGGGTTACTGGCTGTTGTTGCCACTGTTGCTGCTGGCCGCTTGCGCCGGACGCCGTGGCTGGTTGTTCTGTCTGCCATTGCTGTTTTGTCTGCCCCAGCCGAGCTACGCTTTCGATTTCGAAGACCTGTGGCTGCGCCCTGACCAACAGGGCCTGCACCTGCTCAAGCAGAAGCGCCCGGCCGAAGCCGCCGAGCACTTCGAAGATCACCAGTGGCAAGGGCTGGCGTTGTACGAAGCCGGCGATTACAGTGGCGCCGCTCAGCGTTTCGCCGAAGGCAGCGATGCCCGCGCCCACTACAATCGTGGCAACGCCCTGGCGAAAAGTGGCGAGTTGGAAGCGGCCATCGACGCCTACGAACAAGCGCTGGAACTGCAACCGGACTTGCGTCCGGCGCTGACCAACAAGGCTCTGGTGGAAAACCTGCTCAAGCAGAAGAACACCCCGCCGCCGGCCGAGCCGCAGCCGCAAACGGCCCAGCCGAACGTACCCGGCGATGAACCACCGCCAGCGACCGCGCCGCCACCGGCGGTCAACAGTGACACCCCGAGCGAGGCCCAGCCCGGCGAGTCGGCCAACGAACCGCCGCCGACCACACCACCGCAACCGGGACCCAACGAAGTGCCGGGCAACCCGCCGGATGAATCACCGAATACTGCGCCGATCCTGCAACCCGGCGAGGACACCCTCGAAGGCGAACAGCGTCAGGCACTGGAACAATGGCTGGGCAAGATTCCGGACAACCCGGGGGAATTGCTGCGACGCAAATTCTGGTACGAACAGCAACAACATCAGGATCAGGGAAAAACTCGATGACCCGCTTCACCGCTCTCTTGCTGCTCCTGCTGATCTGCACGGCCACCGCCCAGGCGGCCGAGCTGACGGCCAGTGTGGATCGCAGTCGCCTGAACACCGGCGAGACGGTCGAACTCACCCTCGAAACCAACGATGTCACGCAGTTCGGCAAGCCCGACCTGACGCCGCTGGAGCCGTTGTTCGAGGTGCGCGGCACGCGCCAGGTCAACCAGTTGAACACCCTCAATGGCGACAACCGTGCGACCACGCGCTGGATCATCACCCTGCTGCCGAAAGAGAACGGCAGCGTGACCATTCCGCCGCTGCAACTGGGTGAGGTGCAGAGCCAGCCGATCACCGTGCAAGTGGTCGAGAGCGATACCCGCGAAGAGAAAAACAATCCGGATCCGGTGTTCATCGAGGCCAGCCTCGATCAGTCCAGCGTGTATGTGCAGGCACAAGCGATCCTGACCCTGCGCATTTATCACTCGGTGTCGCTGTACGACGACAGCAGCCTGACCCCGTTGCAGATCGCCGATGCGCGCATCGAGCAGTTGGGCGACACGCGCACCTACGAGAAAGACATCAACGGCGTGCGTCATGGCGTGATCGAGATGCGCTACGCGATCTATCCGCAGCACAGCGGTTTGCTGACCATCGCCCCGCAGACGTTCAGTGCCACGCTGGTCGATACCCAGCCCGCCCAGGACGCGACCGCGCAAGGCCCGAAACCGGGCAAGCTGTTGCGCGTCAGTTCCTCGGAGATTCCGCTGACGGTCAAACCGAAACCGCTGACTTACCCGGCCGATGCGCCCTGGCTGCCCGCCCGCAGCCTGAGTCTGAGCGAAAGCTGGAACCCGGAGCCGGATCACACTCAGGTCGGCGACTCCCTGACCCGCAGTCTGACCCTGAAAGCCGAAGGCCTGGCCAGTTCGCAACTGCCGGCCCTGCCCGCCACCGACGCCAACGGCCTGCGCCGTTACCCGGATCAACCGGTGCTGAGCAACCAGAGCGGCGAGCGCGGCCTGATCGGCAGCCGTGAAGAACGCGAAGCGCTGGTGCCCAGCCGCAGCGGTGCGATCGAGTTGCCGAGCGTCGACGTGATCTGGTGGAACACCTTCGAAGATCATCTGGAACACACCAGCCTGCCGGCGCGCACCCTGCAAGTGGCGAACAACCCGAGCCTGCAGGTCGACACCCCGGCCGGCAATCTGCAACCGAGCGTCGTCGATAACGATGTGCTGTGGTGGTGGAAACTCAGCACCCTGATCCTCGCCTGCACCACCCTCCTCGGCTTCGGCCTGTGGTGGCGCGCGCGCTGGCAACCGGCGGTGCACCGCGCCGCACAAACTGGGCCGAGCCCGCGCACACTGATGGACGACATCAAGCGTGCGAGCCAGGCCAACGATCCGCAAGCCACGCGTCAGGCACTCGATGCATGGGCGCGTCAGCAGCCGGAGACGCTAGCGGATATGGCAGCGCGGTTTGTGCCGTTGTCGGATGCGCTGGATGGCCTGAATGGTGCGCTGTACAGCGAGACGGGGCAGCATTGGCAAGGCGAAGATCTGTGGCGGGCAATCCGCACGATTCCGGCGGCGGAGCGGGTGCAGGATCCGGTAGGTGACAGTGGGTTGCCGCCGCTCTACCCGAAGTAAAAAGCAAAAAGATCGCAGCCTGCGGCGGGGGCCGCCCGTGCTTGTTTCGCG
>NZ_JANLOG010000091.1:0-117886 GCF_025466205.1 Pseudomonas sp. 13B_3.2_Bac1 | reverse complement strand
CGGCAACAACCCCCCCACCAATTTTTGACCCATTGCGGGGGGGGGGGGGGGGGGCCCCGCGAAGGGGGCAGATCAGACGATTGGGAAGCTATTGAAATCCACGCTATTGGCCAACCGGCTATCGATCAGATCGATAAAGCCCTGCGCCTCAGGCCGGTTGAAGTGCGCCTGCATCGCCGCTTCCGACTGCCAGCGCGCACTCACGGTCCAGCGTTGGCTGTCCTCGGGGCAGCGGTCGACCATGTAGGCGTCGCAGCCCGGTGTCTGGCGCAGGGTGTCGACGATCTTCTGCAACTGCCGGCCGAGCTCTTCCGAACGGCCGGCGGCGGCGCGCACCTGGACGGTGTTGATCACTTCGTTGGACATTGCTCACACTCCTGAATCAGGCCGGACGAATCCTGCTCATTGAGGGATAACGCCAGTGCAGAATAGGCCTGCACCCCGTGATCACCAATAACCAATCGGCGGTTAATCGCCCAGACCAATGATTCACGCCACTTGTTGCAGAATGTCGCGCAGGCGATCCAGAGCGGTGTCGATATCGAGGGTTTCAATCGCACCGAAGCCGAAGTACAGGCCGCTCCTCACCGGTTGCTGGTAATGGAATCCGTCGATGGAATACAGCCCGACCTCGACTTTTTTCGCCAGTTCGATCACCAGCGGCAGGTCGATCGGCACCTTGCACAGCACCGCCATGTGGAACCCGGCACTGGGCGGTATCGCCTCCAGCCACGGCGCCAGATCCGTGGCCATGCGCGCCAGAATCCGCTCGCGGCGCTGGGCGTAAATCGCGTGGCAGCGGCGAATATGCTTGAGCAGGCGACCTTCAGCGATGAACTTGGCCAGCGCCCATTGCGGCAGGGTCGAGGCGTGCAGGTCGGTGAGTTGTTTGGCGCGGATCACCGCTTCGAGGATCGCCGGCGGCAGGATCGCGTAACCCAGGCGCAGCTCCGGTAGCAGAGTCTTGGAGAAGGTGCCGACGTAGGCCACGATGCCGCGCTGGTCGAGGCTGAACAGTGAGTCCGTCGGCCGCCCTTCGTAGCGGAACTCGCTGTCGTAGTCGTCCTCGATGATGATCGCGCCCAGCTCATGCGCCCGGGCCAGCAAGGCCTCGCGGCGCGCCTGGCTCATCGGCATGCCCAGCGGAAACTGGTGCGACGGGGTGACGTAAATCAGCCGCGTACCCTCGGGAATCTGTTCCACCACAATGCCTTCGGCATCCACCGGGATTCCGACCACTTCGGCACCGTGGGTGCCGAACAGCAACCGCGCGGGCGGATACCCCGGATCTTCCATCGCCACCCGACTGCCGGGGCTGATCAGCACGCGGGTGATCAGGTCCAGCGCCTGTTGCGCGCCGTTGCACACCACGATGTCCTCGTCCTGACAGTTGATCCCGCGCGAGAACGCGATGTGCCGGGCAATCGCATTGCGCAGCGCCGGCAGACCCTCGGGCACGCTGTAGAAGCCTTTGGACCCGGCCATCTGGCGCATCGCGTGCGACACGCAGCGGCGCCAGTCGTCATGCGGGAACTGGCCCTTGCTGGTGGCGCCGCCGATGAAGTCATAGCGCAACGAACCTTCCAGCGACGGGTGGCGCAAAAACACCGGGAGATTGCGCCAGCGCTCGATCACCTCGGCGCTGGCCAGTTCGGTGTGGCTTTGCTTGCGCTGAATCTGCGCCGGGCGGGCGTTGACGTAGGTGCCTTTGCCGATCACCCCGGTGAGGAAATTTTCGTAAGTCAGCTGCGCGTAGGTGTCGGAAATGGTCTTGCGCGAGATCCCCAGTTGCTCGGCCAGCAGACGGCTGGGCGGCAACTGCGTACCGGCGGCCAGACGCCCGGACTCGATGGCGCCGCGCAGCTGGTTGTACAGCTGGCCGGCGAGGTCCTTGCGGCCATTGATCACGACGTGAAGTTCCATACCGACGCGGCTCCGGGGGGGCGATTGGGGTGTCGGCCAGATTAACTCTGTTGCGTGATTGGCAGTAGTTGCGCAGCACAAAAACCCGAAATTGGCCTAGACCCCCTGTGGGAGCGAGCTTGCTCGCGAATGCGGTGGGTCAGTCAACACTTTAGTAGCTGACACGACGCCTTCGCGAGCAAGCTCGCTCCCACAGGGGATCTGTGTAGAGGTTGAGGGCAGTGGTGTGGCGGTTTTTCGTGGAATTGGGGCTGTGACGCCGGCAGTTCTGCGCTTACCGTGAACTCATCATTCCGCTTCCCGAGACCTGCCATGTCCCCGCGTCTGGACTACTACAACGCATCGCCCAAGGCGATGAAAGCGATGATCGCCATGGAGGCGCTGACCAGCGACCTGAGCATCGAGGCGCCGCTGTTGCAACTGATCAGGATCCGCGCCTCGCAGCTCAATGGCTGCGCGTTCTGCACCGACATGCATTCGGTGGACGCGCGGCGGGCCGGGGAGAGTGATCGGCGTTTGTATGCGATCGCGGTGTGGCGCGACAGCGGCTTTTTCAATCCCCGTGAACGCGCCGCCCTGGGCTGGGCTGAGGCCGTGACGCTGTTGGCGGAAAGTCATGTGCCGGACGATGTTTATCAGTTGGCCAAAGCGCAATTCAGCGAAGCCGAACTGGTGGATCTGACCATGGCCGTCACCACCATCAACAGCTGGAATCGCCTCGCAGTAAGCTTTCGCCAAACCCCAAGCGACTGACGTGCACAAAACCCTGTGGCGAGGGAGCTTGCTCCCGCTCGGCTGCGCAGCAGTCGCAAAACCTTTGCATGCGGTCTGTCAGTTAAAACCGGTTCGGCAGATTTGGGGGCGCTGCGCACCCCAGCGGGAGCAAGCTCCCTCGCCACAAAGTTTGGTCTTCAGTTTGGTGGGCGGTGAGCTTTCGTCAGCTCCAAAGTGACTGAAGATCAAAAGATCGCAGCCTTCGGCAGCTCCTACATTCGATCCCATGTAGGAGCTGCCGAAGGCTGCGATCTTTTGACTTTGATGTTTCCCTAATTCGGTGGGCGCTGTGGTTTGACTGACGTCCCAAGCGTATTCCCCATCCGTGTACTGGTCGCGGCCGGGGTTGCGAGGCCAACCTGATTCGGTGGCCGCTTGTTCACCGGCACATTCAGTGCTTCCTGATTCTTTTCCGCGGCGGCAGCCCCTTCCGGGTTGTTGCCCATCTGCTGACTCAGGCAGTCGTAATTCGGCGCCTTGTAGCCGCCCACCGTCACCTCCACACAGCCCAGCGGCTGTTCGGCGTGGGCACTGGCGAAGGCGCTCAGCAGCAGCCCGCCGAGGGCGAATTTCCACAGTGATTTCATGCAAGCCTCCTGGCCGGCCCGAAGCGGCCGTTCTCTGATTGCAGTCTAGTGCAAGCCTTGCGCGAATCCCGTGATGGTTTTTTTGCACCGCCCGTCACACCAGATTCATAAACAGCCATCAGGATGACGGTTTTCAGGGGTACGTCAGCCGTGCAGCGAGGCAGTTCCAGGGACGGTCTTCAGCGTTCAGCGACTCTTGTGCGCCGGGTGGGTCTGGGGCTGCTGCTTGGCTGGTTCAGCGGCGGGGTGACAGCCGAACCGGTGCCGGCGGACATGCGCATGACGCTGCACATCCCGGCGCAGGACCTGGCCCGGGCGCTGGATCAGTACAGCCACGCTACCGGGGTGGCGGTGCTGGTCGACAGTCAGTTGAGTCGTGGCCGGCGCTCATTGGCGGTCGATGGCGAATACACCGCTGCCGACGCCTTGCGCCGTTTGCTCGGCGGCAGTGGCCTGATGGCGCGTTACGCCCGCGACGATGCGTTCACCTTGCAAGTGGCGCAGGTCGAGGACGTGCCGTCGGCCCTGGACAAACCCACGCCGGCCAGCGCCGCCGTGAGTCGCAGCTACGCCACCGCCGTGCAAGCGGTGATCGAGCGCAACCTGTGCCGTTCGCCGCTGACCCGCCCGGGCAGTTATCGCGCGGTGTTACAGGTCTGGGTCGGGCGCGACGGCGTGGTGCAGCACAACCGGTTGGTCACTTCGACCGGTGATGAACGGCGCGATACCGCGCTGGTGGAGAGCTTTCGCAATCTCAGGATCGACCGGCCGACGCCCAGCGCGTTGCGTCAGCCGGTCACGTTGCTGTTGTTACCGGAGTCGTCAGGGAAACGCATGGAATGCACCAAATGGGAAGGAGTTTCCGGGGGATGAAAGACACCGGACAAGGTTCGATGGTCCAGCTGTTCCTGACGTCCTACGAGGACTTTCGGGTGCGCTTGCGCAGGCGTCTCGGCTCGGAAGACCTGGCCAACGACGTGCTGCACGAAACCTACCTGCGGGTCGACCGCATGGAAACGCCGCCGAACCTGCTGCGGCCCAACGCCTACCTCTATCGCATGGCCCTGAACATCGCCGCCGACCGCCGTCAGGCCGATGCGCGGCTGCTCACCGGCGAGGAAGTCGAAGAGTTGCTGCAAGTCGGCGACGAAGCGCTGGATCCGGCGCGAGTGGTCGGTGGGCAAAAGGAAATCCAGTCGCTGCTCA
Organism: Pseudomonas sp. 13B_3.2_Bac1; assembly: GCF_025466205.1. NCBI lineage: Bacteria > Pseudomonadati > Pseudomonadota > Gammaproteobacteria > Pseudomonadales > Pseudomonadaceae > Pseudomonas > Pseudomonas sp. 13B_3.2_Bac1. The sequence goes on along the minus strand of NZ_JANLOG010000091.1, from coordinate 113,396 downwards.
GCGCCCTCTACGAGCTGCCAGCGCGGCGTCGCAGAATCTTCATCGCGGCGCGTCTGGAAGAGGCGCCGCACCTGGAAATCTCCCAGCGCTTCGGCATTTCCACGCGCATGGTCGAGAAGGAAATCAAAGCCGCGTTGGGGCACTGCGCAGCGAAACTGGAAAGAAAAGTGTTTCAGCGGTTCGGTCGCGGGGCCGGAAAACCGTCATCTGAATAGTGCCCGATCAATTCGTTGAGAACCTGCGCGTTTGAACATCTTTCGACTGACACCTGCCAAGCCATCGGCGGCCGACAATCTGCACAGCGAAGCCCACGACTGGCTGGTCCTGCTGACCTCGGGCCGCGCCACCGTGGCCGACGCCCGGGCGTTGCGCGACTGGTGCGCGCAAAGCGCCGAACATGCCCGCGCTTTCGAAGAGGCCAAGATTTTGTGGCACAACCTGCAGCCTGCCGCTGAAATGCTGCAATCGCCTCGGCGCTTCGGTCGCCGGGCGTTTCTCGGTGGCGCCATTGCTGCGTCGGCGGCGTTTCTGCTGGTGCGCGGGACGATTCCCGGTGGCTTTGAAGGGCTCGGCGCGGACTACATCACCGAAGTCGGCCAGCAGAAACGTTTCGAACCGGCCGATGGCGTGCGCCTGGAACTCAACACCCAGACCCGCATCAACCAGCGCTCCGGCGATGACGGCGTGCAGGGTTTCGAACTGGTCAGCGGCGAAGTCGAAGTACAGACCGCGCGGTTGCCACTGGCGATGCAGGCCGGGGGCGGGTGGTTGCGGGCGAGTCAGGCGCGGTTCAATCTGCGTAACACCGATCAGCAAGTCTGCGTGACCTGCCTGGATGGTTCGGTGGACGTCAATGTCGATGGTCGCAGCCTGCGCCTGCAGCCGGGTGAACAACTGACCTACGACGCGCAGCAAGTGGGCGCGGTGCAGAGCGTCGACACCGCAGCGGTGATGAACTGGCGCCAACAGGTACTGGTATTCAACGGCGCAACCCTCAGCCAGATGATCGACGAGATCAACCGCTACCGCCCCGGCATGTTGCTGCTGCTCAACCGCGACCTCGGCCAACGCCGCGTCCAGGCCCGCTTCAGCCTCGACCAACTCGCCGGCGTCGCCCTGCTGATCCGCGACGCCTACGGCGTCAAATGCACCGAACTCCCCGGCGGCGTCGTCGTCCTCAGCTAACCCAATCCACCAACCCCACCACCCCCTGTGGGAGCGAGCTTGCTCGCGAAGGCGGCCTTCCAGCCAACTCATCTCTCTCAGACTGCATACCATCCACTTGTAGGAGTGAGCCTGCTCGCGATGTCAGCCCGACAGCCGACCAATATCTACCGGCTTGTGGGTGCTGGCCTCTACCAGCGATGACAGCTCACAAGCCAACCATTCCCCAACTGACCAAACCCAATCCAATTGTGGGAGCGGGGGGGGGGGGGGGGGGGGGGGGGGGGGGCCCCCCCCCCCCCCCCCCCCCCCCCCCCCCCCGAAGCGCGCTTATTTCGAAACGCGCCTGGGGTTATTCCAAAGCTTTTTGAAAAAAATCTGAACTAATCTGACAACTCACTACTCAGAGATACTGAATGGCTGGTGAAGCCCTTCAATGCTCCTATGTTGTGTTAAGTGTTGGCAGATATCTGAACCCCGCCCTAGCGGTTCGGAGCTTAAACCCCGGAACTTCTCCCTCCCCATATGAAGTCCGGGGCTTTTTTTGCCTCAAAACTGCCTGTGGCGCAGCCATGCTGCGTTAAAAGCGCAACAAAAAATGCTCATTTAGGTCCCCTAAACTCCGCTTTTTTGTTGCACTTTTGCCTTGCCTGGCAGCACCACAGACAGTTTTGATATTCCCTTATTCTGCCTCGGTCGCCGCTTCGGCGCCCTTGTCCGCCAGTTCCATCCAGCCTGCCAACACAGTGTAGGCCTCTTCCAGACCCATGCGTTTTGGCGCCGAGAACAGCTGGATCGTCACCAGATCACCCCAGCCCTTGCGGATTTCCGACTGCACTTTCAGCAGCGTGTTCTTGGCGGCGCCATAGGTCAGCTTGTCGGCCTTGGTCAGCAGAATGTGCATCGGCATGCCGGCGGCAACGGCCCAGTCGAGCATCAGCAGGTCGAAATCGGTCATTGGATGACGGATGTCCATCATCAGAATCAAACCCTTCAAACTCTCGCGGCCACCGAGGTAAGCCTCGAGGTGACGCTGCCAGTGTTGCTTGAGCGGGATCGGTACTTTTGCATAACCGTAGCCCGGCAGGTCGACCAGACGCCGTTCATCGTCTAGCTTGAAGAAGTTCAACAGCTGTGTGCGACCCGGAGTTTTCGAGGTGCGCGCCAGGCTGGCGTGAGTCAGGGTGTTCAGTGCGCTGGATTTACCGGCGTTGGAACGACCGGCGAACGCCACTTCGAAGCCTTCGTCGTCAGGGCATTGATCGACTTTGGCGGCACTGAGCATGAACGTGGACTGTTGGCACAGGCCGAGGATGGGATTCTTGAGTTGCATGGGATTTCCGATGTGGGCGGCGCCGGGATTGGGCGCGGAACGCGGTGTCGCTTCCGTTTCAGTGACGCCAGTATATAATGCCGCAGATTTTGTGTGTGCTTTGTCCCAGCGAAGGATGAAGTTCACGAGAGCCAAAGACCTTGATTGCGCATCAGAACGCAGAACGCTCTCAACCCTGAAAAGGTCGTTTTATGACGAAATGGCTGCTGGCTGCCGGAGTCCTGATACCGCTTTGCGGCGCACAGGCTACACAGGAACCGGAAGCCGTGTACAACCGTGTTTGTGGTGCCTGTCATTCCGGCCAACTACCCATGGCGCCCGAAAGAGGCGATCAGGCAGCTTGGACGCCGAGGTTGGCGAAAGGTATGGGGACGCTGGTGCAACACGTGACCCAGGGTTTCAAGGCGATGCCGCCGCGTGGTTTGTGCATGGACTGCAGTGCCGAGGATTACCAGGCCATCATCCTTTGGATGAGCGAGAGTAAACCCGGTCCATAACTCTTAACCCTTAGCCGTAGTTGGATTAGCTGATGAACAAATTGATCGTGAGTCTGCTGTTGACCGTGGGAATTTCAGGCTTCGCCCATGCTGCCGGTGATGCCGCCGCCGGCCAGGCGAAAGCTGCCGTATGCGGAGCCTGCCATGGCCCGGATGGCAACAGCATGGCGCCAAACTTCCCGAAACTGGCAGGTCAGGGTGAACGCTACCTCGACAAGCAGTTGCACGACATCAAATCGGGCAAGCGCGTCGTTCTGGAAATGACCGGCCTGCTGACCAACTTGAGCGATCAGGATCTGGCTGACATCGCCGCCTACTTCGCCAGCCAGAAAGGTAGCGTCGGCGCCGCCGATCCAAAAATCGTCGCCCGTGGTGAAGCCCTGTTCCGTGGCGGCAACCTGGACAAAGGCCTGCCAGCCTGTACCGGCTGCCACTCGCCGAACGGTGCCGGCAACGCCGCCGCAGGCTTCCCGCACCTGGGTGGCCAACACGCTCAATACATCGCCAAACAACTGACCGAGTTCCGCAAGGAAGAAGGCGGTCGCGCCAACGACGGCGACTCCATGCCAATGCGCACCATCGCACGCAAACTGAGCGACGAAGACATCGCCGCGGTCGCCAGCTACATCCAGGGCCTGCACTAACCGCCCTGAATCGAGCGTTAACGCTGATGGACATCTCCTGCAACGTTAACGCTCGATTAATCCGTCGCAGCAAGTATAAAAAGGGTGGCTTTGGCTGCCCTTTTTTGTGGCCGCTGCCGTTACACTACAGAACTCATGCCCGCCAGGATCTGTCTGAAAACAGGTCGCGCGAGGCGACCAAAATTGTCCAGGAGTAAAGCATGCGTAATCTGATCATCAGCGCCGCTCTCGTCGCTGCCAGCCTGTTCGGCTTCACCGCCCAGGCTGCCGAAGCACCCGCCGCCCCTTACGTCGAGCTGGCCAACCCGGTGCCGGTGGCAGAGCCTGGCAAGATCGAAGTGGTGGAGCTGTTCTGGTACGGCTGCCCGCACTGCTACTCCTTCGAGCCAGTGATCAATCCCTGGGTTGAAAAACTGCCATCCGACGTCAACTTCGTGCGTATTCCGGCCATGTTCGGCGGCGCGTGGGATGCTCACGGCCAGATGTTCCTGACCCTGGAAGCGATGGGCGTCGAGCATAAGGTTCACGCTGCGGTATTCAATGCCATCCAGAAAGAACGCAAACCTCTGACCAAGCCCGAAGACATGGCTGACTTCCTTGCCACTCAGGGCGTGGACAAGGACAAGTTCCTGGCCACCTTCAACTCGTTCGCCATCAAGGGTCAGATCGTAAAAGCCAAAGATTTGGCCAAGAAGTATGAAATCTCCGGCGTTCCAACCATGATCGTCAACGGCAAATACCGCTTTGACGTCGGCTCTGCCGGTGGCGAGAAAGAAGCGCTGCAACTGGCTGATCAACTGATCGCCAAAGAGCGAGCGGCCAACAAGGCAGCTGCCAACTAAGCGCGGTAATCGCCATGCGCCGCTGGGGCACCGAACGCATCGTTGGCCTGCATGATCCGCAGGTCAACGAGCATCACCTGGAGTCCACGGGCCTGCCCGCAGACCATCGTCTGCGCTTGCTCAGCTTCAACATCCAGGTCGGCATCAGCACCGAGCGCTATCGGCACTACCTGACCCGCAGCTGGCAGCATCTGCTGCCGCACACCGGGCGCTCAGGCAATCTGCAAAAAATCGGCGACCTGCTTGGCGACTTCGATCTGGTCGCCCTGCAGGAAGCCGATGGCGGCAGCCTGCGCTCAGGCTACGTCAATCAAGTCGAACACCTGGCCCACCTCGGCGCCTTCCCCTACTGGTATCAACAACTCAATCGCAACCTCGGCCGACTGGCCCAGCACAGCAATGGCGTGCTCAGTCGCCTGAAGCCGTGGGCGATCGAAGATCATCCGCTACCCGGCCCGAAAGGTCGCGGCGCGATCCTGCTGCGCTTCGGCGAAGGTCCGGAGGCGCTGGTAGTGGTGATGATGCACCTGGCCCTCGGCGCCCGGGTGCGCAGCTTGCAACTGGCCTACATTCGCGATCTGATCGGTGGCTACAAGCACCAGATATTGATGGGCGACATGAACACCCATGCCAGTGATCTGCTACAACACTCACCGTTACGCGATCTCGGCCTGCTGGCCCCGCAGATGGAAGCGACGTTCCCCAGCTGGCGGCCGCAGCGTTGCCTGGATCATATTTTGCTCAGCCCGACCCTGACCCTGGAAAAGGTCGAAGTGCTGGCTCAACCCATTTCCGATCACCTGCCGGTCGCGGTAGAGATCCGTCTGCCGGGTTCGCTCACGGCCGATGCATTGCCCGCGATGAGTCCTGCCCCTCGCGGAACCCCTGAATGAGCGACGACGCCCAGCGCTGGAAAGAGAAGTACCTTAAAAGCATCGAACAACAGGACAAGCTCGAACGTCGCTGGGCCGCCCGGCTCGACTTGCTGCGTCGCGGTCTGGTGCGCAGCACGCTGGCCGCTGAAGGCACCGACAAAGTCGTTGATCAGTGCATGAAAGAGATGCGCGACGTGGTGCGCACCGACGACATGGACGCTGGCCTCGCTGCCCTGCTGCCGCGCCTGGAAAAAGCCGTGCTCGACTCCGAGCAGCGTCGCGAGACCCGAATCGATCAGGTCAGCACCGCGCTGACCGCACTGGTCACCCAACTGCAAGCCTTGCCGCTGCCTCGGGAAGTCGCTCAGCCGCTGAAAAAATTCGCCAAGCAACTCGACAGCCGGGTCGGCCAGGCGCGGGAAATGCCGCTGTTGCTGAGTGAACTCAGCGGTTTGCAGGGCAAGGCGCTGAGCCAGCTGGAAACGCCGGCCGAGCCGGACCGTCCGGGCTTTCTGCAGCGTTTGTTTGGCAGCCGCGACAGTGAAGAGGCAACAGCCGCGCCGCCGGCCCCGGATCAGCCTCAAGCGCCTGCGCCATCCAGCGCGGGACCTGCGCCAGAGCCAGAGCCAGAGCCAGAGCCAGAGCCCGTGCCCGTGCCCGTGCCGACAAAAGCAATCGAACCGGTGCCGGCAGCGCCGGTCACCGCAGAGACCATAGCGCAACCACCGGAGGCTGAGCTTCAGCAAACGCCAGCCGTGCAACCCCAGGCCGAATCGCCCGTGGTTTCATTTGTACCACCCGTGGTTGCGGTCGAGCCGATCAGCGAACCCGCTGCCGCGCCCGCACTGCCGGCAACCGAACCGGAAGTCGCGCGGCCGGCCCCCCCGATCACATCACCAGCCCTGGTTGCCGCGATCAACCCCGACGAGTTGATCCACCCCGGTGACAGCCCGACACCGTTGCTGCTCGACAGCCTGCCCCTGCCCGAACCGATCGCCCAGGCCCTGGCCGCCATCGACCCGGAGCAACCCGAGCAGGACATTCTGTTCGCCCTGCCCGACTCGCCGGAGCCGTCCTACAGCTCGGTGGCCAAACACATTGAAGACACGTTGATCGGGCTGCTCGACGACCTGACCTTGCCCGAGCGCCATCGCCCGCAGGCCGAGGCGATGCGCGACCGTTTGAAAAATGGCCTGAACTGGTACGAACTGCTGCCGATTCTCGACGATCTTGCGACCTTGATGCTGGCCATTACCGACAGCGGCCAGCACGAGTTCGAAGCCTATCTGCAACAACTCAACGAACGCCTCGAAGCGTTCCAGAGCAACTTGCAGGCCGCCAGCGAGGGCCACGCCGACAACAGCTCGGCGGCGCGGGCAATGGACACGCAGATCCGCGAGCAAGTCGACGGCTTGCAGACCAGCATGCAGGAAGCGGCCGATCTGGATGACCTCAAACAGGTGCTGGAGAACCATCTCGAAGGCCTGCTCGGCACCATGGACCAGCACCAGAAACAACGTGATGCCCGCGAGCAGGAAGTGGCGGCACGTCTCAAGGGTCTGGCCGAGCGCGTGGCGCACATGGAGCAGGAAGCCCTGGGCTTTCGCGAGCACCTGGAAGAACAACGGCAGAAAGCCCTGATCGATCCGCTGACCGGCCTGCCCAACCGCGCCGCCTGGAGCGAACGGCTGGAACACGAGATCAAGCAGTGGCAGCAACACGGCAACACCTTGAGCCTGGCGATGCTCGACCTCGATCATTTCAAGCGCATCAATGACAACTACGGCCATCTGGCCGGCGACAAGGTACTGAAGATCATCGCCACCGTACTGCGCAAACGCCTGCGCGGTGCAGATTTCATTGCCCGCTTTGGTGGCGAAGAATTCGTTCTGCTGCTGCCGGCGACCACGCCGGCCGTGGGCGCCAAACTGCTGGAAAGCCTGCGCGCGGCGATCGAAGCCTGCCCGTTTCACTTCAAGGGTGAACGGGTGACGATCACCATTTCCATGGGCCTGGCGTCGTTCAGGACGGGAGAACACAGCGATCTGGTGCTCAAAAGAGCCGATCAGGCGCTGTACCGCGCGAAAAATGCCGGGCGCAACCGGGTCGAGCTGGGCTGAGCAATTGTTCCATTTTGTTTAAATCAGCTCGTCGGCCGTCGAGACGCAAGGCAGTACGTTACACTGTTGCATTACTGTCTTGTGTGTATTGCCTTCTGCCATGAAATTTTTTGCCCTCCTCGCGTCGCTGCTCGTTCTGGCCGGTTGTGCCAGCGCCCCGCGTTACGACACCAGCCATCCTTCGGCCAATCACGACAGCCGCGTGCAGTTCGTGATCGTGCATTACACCTCTGCATCGCTGGCACGTTCGCTGCAGCTGTTGACCCACGGCGAAGTCAGCAGTCACTACCTGATCGGCGACGACAAAAGCGCCACCATCTACAAACTGATGGATGAAAACCAGCGTGCATGGCATGCCGGGGAAAGTCAGTGGCAGGGCCGCACCTGGCTCAACTCCAGCTCGATCGGCATCGAAATCGTCAATCCGGGCTTCAAGGACACGCCGACCGGGCGCCGCTGGTTCCCGTACAGCGAAGCGCAGATCCAGTCACTGATCGTTCTGCTCAAGGACATCAGCCAACGCCAAGGCATCAGCCCGCGCCACATCATCGGCCACAGCGACATCGCCCCCCTGCGCAAACTCGACCCCGGCCCACTGTTCCCGTGGAAACGTCTGGCTGCCGAAGGCCTGGGCGTATGGCCCGATGAACAAGCGGTGGCCCGCCAGCAGGCGCAGTTCAGCGCCGAACTGCCGAGCATCAGCTGGTTTCAGGAACAGCTGGCGCGCGTCGGTTACGACACTCCGCAAACCGGCGAGCTGGATGTCGCGACCCGTCATGTACTCGCCGCCTTCCAGATGCACTTCCGACCTTCACGCTTCGACGGTACGCCGGACGCACAAACGGCGGCATTGTTGTTGGTACTCAACCAGACAAAATAATGACGCCCGCCCGACGGTCAGGGCGAAACCGTCATCAGCAGCTATAACTCATTGGTAATTCTTCGGATATTCCATGATGGTTGCTACCCGAGCGACGCTGCGTAGCTGGTTCTATCGCCCGTGGTTTTTGGCGATGATCGCGGCTGTCCTCAGCGCTGCGCTGCTGATCACCGGTGGGATGTTCTTCGCCATGCACCAGATCGAACAGAACGAGAGCCAGGAGATGAACGCTCAGGGCGAGCGTTTTCTGGCTCGTCTGGAGCAACTGTTCGGGCAATTGCGCGAAAGTCTCGACGACCTCGAGGCGCAGCCGTTACGCAGTTGCGATGACGAAATGATCGCCACCCTGCAACAGGTCACCTTCAACTATCGCTTCGTCTATGAAGCGGCCTACATGGACGGCAAGCGAATCTGCTCCAACCGGCCCCGGCAAGAAGGGTTGTCGGTCGTCCGTGCGCCGGACATCAAAGGCCCGACTTACAGCTACTGGCTCAACACAACCACCGAACCCGATGAAAACCGCGCAGCCCTGATGCTCGGGCGCGGCAATTTCCGCGTGGCCACATCCCGTGGGCATTTGACTGACATGGTCGACTTGCCACCGGACAGCAGCCTGCTGGTGGTGCTCGATCACGGCAAGCGAGCTATTCCGGTACTCGGCAAAGCCCAGGCATGGCCACCGACCGAGGCCTGGCCGCCAAAAAGCCGCGAGGCCCTGCAAGTCACCCAGTCACGGCTAATCTACCGCATGCCAACTAAAAATCCGGAATACCAGTTGGTGCTGATCACGCCACGAACCGGCATGCACATTCCCACCGTCTGGTGGTGGATGGTGCCGGTCTGCCTGCTGCTTGGAGCGTTGTCGGGGTTTCTGGTGTTTCTGCTGGTGCGCCAGCGTCAGTCGCTGGACGCCGAGCTTCAGGGCGCGATTCGTCGCGGCGAACTGCAAGTGCTGTATCAACCGATCTTCGACCTCGACAGCCGCAACTGCGTGGGCGCCGAAGCCCTGCTGCGCTGGCGCCGGCCGGACGGTACGTTGACCAGTCCCGACCTGTTCATCCCCATGGCGGAAAACACCGGGCAGATTCGCCAGATGACCGATTTCGTCCTGCAACGGCTGCTTGAACAACTGGGGCCGGTGCTGCGCGCCAACCCGCAGCTGTATATCTCGGTCAATCTCGCCGCGTGCGACGTGATGGTGCCGCGCATCGGTCAGGTCATGGCCAAGCTGTTGACCCTGCACCGGGTCGCGGCGCGGCAGATTGCCTTTGAGGTCACCGAACGCGGGCTGATCGACGTGGTGGTGGCGCGGGAGAACCTGCAAGCCTTGCGTGATGTAGGCCACCAGGTGCTGATCGATGATTTCGGCACTGGCTACTGCAGCCTCGCCTATCTGCAGACGCTGCCGGTGGATTGCCTGAAAATCGACAAGGCCTTCATCGATGCCCTCGGCCATGACGCCGCCAGCAGCGGCGTTGCTCCGCACATCATTCACATGGCGCAGGCACTGGATCTGAAGGTGATCGCCGAGGGCATCGAGCACGAAGCACAAGCGGTGTTTCTCAGCAGTGAGGGGGTCAAGTTCGGTCAGGGCTGGCTGTTCGCCCAGGCACTGAGCGCGGTGCAGTTCATCGAACTGATCACCCGTGGACGGCGCCTCGCCGGGCGCCGGCTGGACGACGAAGCCTAGACCGCCAGCGCCATGTAGAACTGCGTGCCCTGCCCCGGCCGCGAATAGACGCCCATCCGCCCGCCATGCAACTGCACAATTTCCTTGCACAGTGCCAGGCCAAGGCCGGCGCCGCCCTTCTTGCGCCCGACCTGCACGAACGGTTCGAAAATCCGCCCCTGCTGACCGTAGGCAATGCCTTCGCCGTTGTCTTCGACACTGATGATCACCCGCTCGCCATGCCGGCGCGCTTGCAGGCGGATCTGCCCGTCGCGGGCGGTATGACGCAGGGCGTTGTCGATCAAGTTGTCGAGCACCCGTTCAAGTTGCGCCTGATCGGCCTGCAGACGCGGCAACGGCCCCTGCACTTCGACGTTCAAGGCAATGCCCTTGGCCGCCGCCGAATCGGCGAAACGCGATTGCGCCTGCTCCAGCAAATCTTCGATGGAACACGGCGCCAGGGTGAGTTTCTGCAAACCGTTCTGATAGCGCGAGAAGTTGAGCAAGTCGTTGATCAACTGCATCAGGCGCTGCATCTCTTCGTTGACCGTGTCGAGCAGGTCCGCCTCCCGTGACTCCGGGGGAAACTTCGCCCGCTCGCGAAACAGCCCGAACGCCATGTGCATGCCGGTGACCGGCGTGCGCAGCTCATGGGAGGCGCGCAGCACGAACTCACTGCGTACCCGTTCGAAGGCGCGCTGCTCGGTGACGTCGTGCAGCACCATCACCGCGCCAAGAATATGCCCCTGGGTGTGGCTGACCGGAGTCAGGCTATAGGTCAACAAGCGTGATTCGCCATCGACCTCGATGCTCAAATCCTCCGGAGCGCGCTCAAGGGTGCCGCCGCGCAGCACCAGTTGCAGTTGCGCGTCGAGCTCCGGGCGCTCGAGCGCAGTGCCAAGGCCCTGCCCCAAGCGGTCACTGTCCCAGCCCAACTGGCGCTGGGCCACCGGATTGAGGTGCTCCAGATGCCCTTCGCGGTCGATCATCAACAAACCGTCGTCGATGCTGTCGAGCACCGCCTGCAAGCGCTGCTGGCCGGCCAGCAGCTCGTCGATATTGGTCGCCTGATGCTCGCGCAGCGCCTCGGCCATGAGGCCGAAGCGCTTGGTCAGCTGGTTCATTTCCATCGCCGAGGAAATCGGCAGCGTGACTTCGAAATTGCCCTGGCCGATGTTGTCCGCCGCTTGCGCCAGCGCCTCGATCGGCGCGCCGAAGCGCCGGGCAATCGCATGGGCAGTGACAAACCCGATGATCAACACCGCCAGCCCTACCAGTCCGAGCAAGCCTGAGACCAGCAGCGCCCGCTCCCGGGCGTCATGCTGTACCGCGTTGATGTTGTCCAGCGCATGCTTGTGTTCGGCGATCAGACCGTTGCGCAAGGTGTTGAAGCGCTCTCTCAGTTCGCTGTTGCCACTGAGCACGTTGCCTGGGTCACGCGACTGCTCGAACGCCTGGAGAAAACTCAGGTAATCGGCTTTGGCCTGGGTAAACCCGTACTGTCGGCCATCGCCGTCTGCCTCCTGCGAAATGCCTTCATCGAGTAATTGCAGGTAATGCTGCTTGGACGCCTCGAACGCCGCGGGATCGGGCTTTTCAGCCAGCATCAGCACCAATTGGTCGCCGAGGGTCTGGCGCAATTTGAGCCCCAGATCCAGGGTCACGAAGTTGCTGCGGATCGTCGCTTCCTGTGTACCGGCCATCTGCATCACGCTGACCAGCCCGAGCAACAGCCCGAGCAAGGCGACCGTGATCAGCGCAGAAATACTCAGGAACAAGCGAGTGCGCAACTTCATCGCCAGCTTCATCGTCGGGCGCTCACAGGTTGTACTGCTTGCGTTTGCGATAAAGGGTCGACGCATCGATGCCCAGGGTTTTCGCCGCCTGATCGAGGGTGCCTGCCGTCGCCAGCACCGCGCCGATGTGGGCTTTTTCCAGCTCATCGAGACTCAGCGCCGCGCCGACCCGTGGTGCGTTGTTCGCCGGTTGCTCGGCCATGCCCAGGTGGCTGATTTCCACGCGTTCCTGCGGGCAAATGATGCTCGCGCGCTCCACCACGTTACGCAGCTCACGGATGTTGCCCGGCCAGCGATAACCCAGCAGCGCCTCTCGGGCCTCGTCACTGAAGCCCCGGGCCGGACGCGCGTACTCTTTGACGAAGCGCGCGAGGAAACGGTCAGCCAGGGTCAGAATGTCTTCGGCACGCTCGCGCAGTGGCGGCAGATGCAGGGTGATTACGTTGAGGCGATAGAGCAGGTCTTCACGGAAGCGCCCGTCGCGTACCATGTCCTCAAGGTTGAGGTTGGTCGCCGCAAGAATCCGCACATCGGCGCGGCGGGTCACCGGATCCCCTACCCGCTCGTATTCCTTGTCCTGAATAAAACGCAGCAACTTGGGTTGCAATGTCAGCGGAAAATCGCCGATCTCGTCGAGAAACAGCGTACCGCCGTCAGCCTGATTGACTCGACCAAGCGTGCTTTCGCTGGCGCCGGTAAACGCACCGCGACTGTGGCCGAACAGCTCGCTTTCCATTAGCTCGGCAGTCAACGACGGGCAATTGATGGTCACGCAGGATTTCTTCTCACGCTTGCTCCAGCCGTGAATGGCCCGGGCCAGTTCGCCCTTACCCGTGCCGGATTCGCCGAGGATAAGGATGTTGGCGTCGGTACCGGCGACCTGACGTGCTGTTTCCAGCACGACTTTCATCGCCGGGCTGTGGGAGTCGAGGCCGTCCTTGGGTTTGCGGATCTCGCCTTCGAGCGCTTCCAGGCGCGCCGAGAGCTGGCGCACTTCCAGTTGCTTGGCGGTGGCCAGACGCAACTGGTCGGGGCTGCACGGTTTGACCAGATAGTCGGCGGCGCCCGCCTGGATCGCGTCCACGGCGGTATCGACTGCCGAGTGCGCGGTGACGATCACCACGCGCATCCACGGCGCCTGAACGCGCATCTGCGCCAGTACATCGAGACCGTTGTCTTCACCCAGACGCAAATCAAGGAAGCACAGGTCGAACACCTGACGTTGCAACAATGCCTCAGCCTGGGCCGCGCTGTTGGCGGTGGCCACCGTATAACCTTCGTCTTCGAGGCAGTAACGAAAGGTTCGCAGGATGGCGGACTCGTCGTCCACCAGCAGAATGCGGCCTTGATGCTCAGTGGCAGATTCCATTTTTCCTACGCTCCATAGTGATTGATCTTGGGTTAGTCCCGGAAAAATCGGGCAAGTTGCATGGTTGATTCTGAACGATGCGAGCCATAGGAGGGTAGCTCTCTCCTGCATTAACGGCCAATCCATTGATTTTGTTGAGTTTTTAAACAATCACCGATTTGCAGGGGGTTCCCTGCGTACTTTTCTGACATCCGGGACGTGCTCTCAATTCAATAAGAATGAAATCTCCTACGAAATAATCGTGCATTCCGCACGACCGTAGACGACCCATCGTGCAGGATGCGTCCGTCGCTGAATTTTCATCACTTATAACTCATTGATTTTATTGAATATTTTTCAAATAAAAAACTGGCATGCAGCCTGCAATAACTCATTCAGCCCGGGCAGATTCCACTGCCCCCACCGAATAAGAGTGAGGAACCCAGGATGACTCGCCAACGTGCCGCCCAAGTGCGTATCTCGCCACTGCATATTCAGCAAGGCCTGTTTGGCGTACTTGCGCTGTTGATCACCCTGATCGCCTGCCAGCAATACCTGAGCTGGGAAAACAGCCAGAAGCCTGAGCCGCTGATCTCGATTCAACACAGCACGCAGACGCACTTCAGCGCCGTCAGCAGCAGTCAGGCCGAAAGCGCCTCGATGCGCATGATGGATGTCGATCAGCCACAGCCGCTGGATCAACTGCCACGTGAAGAGCGCTGGGTTTTCTGACGAACCGAAGAATTCGGGCGCATCGCGCCGGAACACGCAATATCCCTAAATAGAGAAGTAAGGAGAATCACCATGTTGAGCTGGGCAATTACATTCTTGATCATTGCCATCATCGCCGCCGTACTGGGCTTCGGTGGTATCGCGGGCACCGCCACGGGTATCGCCAAGATTCTCTTTGTCGTGTTCCTGGTGATGTTCATCGCTTCCTTCTTCTTTGGCCGTCGCGGCCGAGGTTAACGATGATTGCTTTAAAGACACTGGCAGCCGCCCTGCTTATGGGCGGTAGTGCCATGGCGATGGCGGCCAATGATGGCCAGGCGCGGGTCAACGAGCTGCTCAGCTCCGACCCGCAATACCGGGACACCTGGCAAGGCGTTGTGAAGCACGAAGAACGCCTGCCGGAATGGGTGATGAACCTGTCCGGCACACCAGACCAGCAGATGAATGCCGTGACTGAAGATGGCGACAAGTACCTGGTCGGGCCGCTCTGCGAATCCGCAGACAAGTGCCTCAACCATCGCTTGATCGTGGCTTTCAGCTTCGACAAGAAAGACGCGTACGCCATGCTCGTCGATGTGCCCGAAGGATTGCCGGCCGACAAGTCGCCCACGCGACATGCGACCTACCGCTTCCTTGGCAAACCGAATCAGGGCATGCAAAACCTGTTGATGGAAACGCTGAAGAAAGATCCGAACTGGTACTGATTCGAACATGAGGGCAGCGCCCCGCTGCCCTTTATTGCGCCTGCCCGAGGAAGGCCGGCGCATGACCAGGGGGCCGGGACGTTCTGACTGTTACAGGGTCGGAGTGACCTACGGGTACAGGGAGTGCCTGCGCGAGGGCCGGGTCAGGGTAAAAGCTGCGACGCAGGTTCGCCGACCCACAGCGGTTCGACGGACTTGCGCTGAGCTTTGTCCGATGCAAAAACATTGATCTAGAGCGTCCTGCTCGTCTTTTAATGCCTCACACTGCGCGCGAAAACATTTCGCGGTGTTTCCTGGCGACCGTATATCGAGAAAGAGTCCCTTTAAACAGTGGGAGATCTAGTCTGCAAATGTAGGCTTTTTCCTAAATTTTCCGACGAATTCACTCGTTCAAAAAATAACCAACCTCGGCTGTAATGGCCGGTTCACGGCACTTATGCCGGCTGAAATGTCGTAATCGAACCGGTTGGGACGCCAGTTTCAATTAAAAAAGCTCATGCCGATTCGGCATAGGGTAGGCGTTTACGGCATTAGACGGCGCAACCTTGCATCGGAATAGTTGCGCCTTTTTTCGCCTGCCGAAGAGCCGTAAACACGCGCTTCGGGGCACCTTATACGGAGGCAGATGCACAGACTTTTCCGCTGAAAGAGCGTTCCAGTTCCTGCATGTGCCTGAGTCAAACGCAAGTAAGGGTAAAGATAATGAAGAAGGCAAAACTCAGCCTCGCCTGGCAGATCCTCATCGGTCTGGTATTAGGGATTGCAATCGGTGCGTTGCTCAACCACTTCAGTGCCGAGAAAGCCTGGTGGATCAGCAACGTCCTGCAACCGGCAGGCGATATCTTTATCCGTCTGATCAAGATGATCGTGATCCCGATCGTCATCTCTTCCCTGATCGTCGGCATTGCTGGCGTGGGCGACGCCAAGAAGCTCGGGCGTATCGGCCTAAAGACCATCATCTACTTCGAAGTCGTCACCACCATCGCGATCATCGTCGGTCTGGTGCTGGCCAACGTGTTCCACCCGGGCGCCGGCATCGACATGAGCACCCTGGGCACAGTGGATATCTCCAAGTACCAGGCGACCGCCGCCGAAGTGCAGCATGAACACGCGTTCATCGAGACCATCCTCAACCTGATCCCGTCGAACATCTTCGCGGCCATGGCCCGCGGCGAGATGCTGCCGATCATCTTCTTCTCCGTGCTGTTCGGTCTCGGTCTGTCGAGTCTGCAGTCGGACCTGCGCGAGCCGCTGGTGAAGATGTTCCAGGGCGTCTCGGAAAGCATGTTCAAAGTCACCCACATGATCATGAACTACGCCCCGATCGGCGTGTTCGCCCTGATCGCGGTGACCGTGGCCAACTTCGGCTTCGCCTCGCTGCTGCCGCTGGCCAAACTGGTGATCCTGGTTTACGTCGCCATCGCTTTCTTCGCCTTCGTGGTGCTGGGCCTGATCGCCAAGCTGTTCGGCTTCTCGGTGATCAAGCTGATGCGCATCTTCAAGGATGAGCTGGTCCTGGCTTACTCCACTGCCTCCTCGGAAACCGTGCTGCCACGCGTCATCGAGAAGATGGAAGCCTACGGCGCACCGAAAGCCATCTGCTCCTTCGTGGTACCGACCGGCTACTCGTTCAACCTCGACGGTTCGACCCTGTACCAGTCGATCGCCGCGATCTTCATTGCCCAGCTGTACGGCATCGACCTGTCGATCAGCCAGCAACTGCTGCTGGTACTGACCCTGATGGTGACCTCCAAAGGCATCGCCGGCGTACCGGGCGTGTCCTTCGTGGTGCTGCTGGCGACTCTGGGCAGCGTGGGTATCCCACTGGAAGGCCTGGCGTTCATCGCCGGTGTCGACCGCATCATGGACATGGCGCGTACCGCACTGAACGTGATCGGCAACGCCCTGGCAGTCCTGGTTATCGCGCGTTGGGAAGGCATGTACGACGACGCCAAGGGCGAGCGCTACTGGAACTCCCTGCCGCACTGGCGTAGCAAGGAAAAACTGCCGGCTGGCGAGATCTCCAAGCCATAATGCAAACCCCTGTGGGAGCGAGCTTGCTCGCGAAGAGGCCGGCACATCCAACAATTATGTTGATTGACACACCGCCTTCGCGAGCAAGCTCGCTCCCACAGTGACTGATGCAAGCCTTACCGACAAACCCCGGAGCAATCCGGGGTTTGTCGTTTCTGGCGACCCCGCTATCATTCGCCGCATCTTCCGGGGGATTTGACTGATGCTTAATGGCCTGTGGCTTGGCTTCTTCGTCGTGGCAGCAATATCTGCGCTGGTGCAGTGGCTGGTCGGTGGCAACGCCGGGATTTTCGCAGCGATGGTGGAAAGCATTTTCGCCATGGCCAAACTCTCGGTCGAGGTCATGGTGTTGCTGTTCGGCACGCTGACCCTGTGGCTGGGCTTTCTGCGCATCGCCGAAAAGGCCGGGATCGTCGAATGGCTGGCCAAGGTGCTCGGCCCGCTGTTTCTGCGGCTGATGCCGGAAGTCCCGGCCGGTCACCCGGCCCTCGGTCTGATCACCCTGAACTTCGCCGCCAATGGCCTGGGCCTGGACAACGCCGCCACGCCGATCGGCCTCAAGGCGATGAAAGCGCTGCAAGAGCTCAACCCCAGCACGACCATCGCCAGCAACGCGCAGATCCTGTTCCTGGTGCTCAACGCCTCGTCGCTGACCCTGCTGCCGGTGACGATCTTCATGTACCGCGCCCAGCAAGGCGCCCCGGACCCGACCCTGGTGTTTCTGCCGATCCTGCTGGCGACCAGTTGCTCGACCATCGTCGGCTTCCTCTCGGTGGCGTTCATGCAGCGCCTGCGTATCTGGGACCCGGTGGTGCTGGCCTATCTGATTCCGGGCGCACTGATCCTCGGCGGCTTCATGGCGCTGCTGGCGACGATGTCGGCCACAGCGCTGGCCGGGCTGTCGTCGATCCTTGGCAACCTGACGCTGTTCGGCCTGATCATGCTGTTCCTGCTGATCGGCGCGTTACGCAAGGTCAAGGTTTACGAGGCGTTCGTCGAGGGCGCGAAGGAGGGCTTCGACGTCGCCAAGAACCTGCTGCCGTATCTGGTGGCGATGCTCTGCGCGATCGGCGTGCTGCGTGCTTCCGGAGCGCTGGACTTCGGCCTCGACGGCATTCGGCATCTGGTGCAGTGGGCCGGTTGGGACACACGTTTCGTCGATGCATTGCCGACCGCGATGGTCAAACCGTTTTCCGGCAGCGCCGCACGGGCGATGCTGATCGAGACCATGAAAACCTCCGGCGTCGACAGCTTCCCGGCACTGGTCGCGGCGACGATTCAGGGCAGTACCGAGACCACGTTCTATGTGCTGGCGGTGTATTTCGGTGCGGTGGGGATTCAGCGGGCGCGGCACGCGGTGGGTTGTGCGTTGCTGGCAGAACTGGCCGGCGTACTCGGCGCCATCGGCGTCTGCTACTGGTTCTTCGGTTAACCACAAATCCCCATTGTGGGAGCGGGCTTGCTCGCGAAGGCGGTGGGTCAGTCGACCTGTATATTGACTGACACACCGCCTTCGCGAGCAAGCCCGCTCCCACAGGGGTTATGCACAAGGTTTAAGGTCTGGGTTGTTGGGTGAATTGCTGGCCTTGCTGAACAGCCCACGCGACAACCTTGGCCGTCAGCCGATCACTGGCCTGCCCAAACCCCGCCACCACCGCCGGCACCTGCACATCGCTCAACGGCTGACGCTCTTCGAAGCGGCGGCTGGCGAGGATCTTCTGGTCATAGCCGCGCACCAGCAGCGCATCGACGCGCACCACGACGCTGGCCTGATTGCCCTGATACTCGGTCTGAAACGCCTGCAAATTGCCGCCCAGTTCCAGATCCGCGGCGAAGTTGCTGTCATCGGTACTGAGCAGCGTCACCCGACCATCCCGGGCAAAGCCATCCAGCAGCCGATTACGCACCAGCACCGGCGCCGGATCGCTCCAGCGCGAAGCCTTGTAGCTGCTGATCACATCACCCTGGGGAATCACCGCAATGTTTGGCCGGTTCAGCGCTTCGCTGGCCTGCAACTTGTTCAGGCGCAGCGACCAGTGCTGGGTCGCTGCTGAGCTGGCCGAGGCGGGCGCTTGCGCGGCGGGCAGGCGATAGACGTCCGAAGGCTCGGCCTTGGGCAGGATCGAGCACGCCGAGAGCAGGGAGAAACTGGCGAGGAGAGCGAAGTGAGTCAGCTTCATGGGGTGAATTCCTTGTTCTTGTCACTGCCCAGCAGGTAGCCGCTGGGGTTGGCCTCAAGGCGTTGCGAAATGCCGCGCAGCGAGGTCAGGGTTTCGCGCAGTTCGCGGATCGCCGGGGCCAGGCCATTGAGGCCCTGCAGGCCGTTGTCGAGGGAGTTCTGGTTCTTGCTGAGCAAGCCGTTGATGGTGGCGCTGCTCTGTTCCAGTGACTTCATCGCCTGCTCGGCACTGCCCAGCGCCTGTTTGCCCTGATCGTTGAGCAGGCCGTTGGCGTTGCGCATCAACGCCGAGGTTTGCTCGAGCATGCTGCTGGCCTGCTTGCCGACGCTCGCCAGTTGCTGCATGGCCTGGCGCAGGTCGCCGCGCTGATCGTTGATCGAACCGGTGGTTTGCTCCAGGTGCGCCAGGGTGTTGCTGACGCGCTCGACGTTCTCCGGGGAAAACATCTGGTTGGCATTGTTCAGCAGGGCGGTGATGCCGGTCATCAGGTCGTTGCTGTCGTTGAGCAGCCGGGAAATGGGCGAGGGCGCCGCGACGATGGTCGGCAATTCGCCGTCGTGTCCGCGCAGTTTCGGGCTCTCCGGGGTGCCGCCGCTGAGCTGGATGATCGAAGTGCCGGTGATCCCGGCCAGCGCCAGTTTGGCCTGGGTGTCTTCCTTGACCGGGGTGTCACCGCCCAGACGAATCCGTGCCAGCACCCGGCGGGGATCTTTCGGGTCGAGACGCAGGCTGACCACGTCACCGACCTTGATCCCGCTGTACTGCACCGGGCTGCCCTTGGACAGGCCGCTGACCGCCTCGTTGAAGACCACTTCGTAATCCTTGAACTCGCTGTCGACGCTGGACTTGGCCAGCCACAGGCCGAAGAGCAGGGCGCCTGCCACGACAATCACTGAGAACAGGCCGATCAACACATGATGGGCTCGGGTTTCCATGTCAGACCTCGTTGAGCAATTTGGCGGCGTCCAGCGCCGAGCGGCCGCGCGGGCCGTGGAAGTATTCGTGAATCCACGCGTCGTTGGTTTCCGAGACCACATCGATCGGGCCGGCCACCAGCACTTTCTTCTGCGCCAGCACTGCCACGCGGTCGGTGATGGTGTAGAGCGTGTCGAGGTCGTGGGTCACCAGAAACACGCTCAGACCCAGCGCATCACGCAGGGTCAGGATCAGTTGATCGAACGCTGCCGCGCCAATCGGGTCGAGGCCGGCGGTGGGTTCGTCGAGAAACAGGATGTCCGGATCCAGTGCCAGAGCCCGGGCCAGTGCGGCGCGCTTGATCATCCCGCCGGACAGCGAGGCCGGGTATTTGTCCGCCGCCGACAACGGCAGCCCGGCCAGCGCCAGCTTCACCGCCGCCAGGTGCTCGGCGTCGTTGCGGCTCAGGCCGGCGTGTTCGATCAGCGGCAGGGCGACGTTCTCGGTGACGGTCAGCGAGGAGAACAGCGCGCCTTTCTGGAACAGCACGCCGAAACGTCGCTCAACCAGCGAACGCTCATGCTCGGACAGGCTCGGCAGGTTCTGGCCGAACACTTTCACGTTGCCTTCACTGGGCCGGCGCAAACCGACAATGCTGCGCAGCAGCACCGATTTACCGCTGCCGGAACCGCCAACCACGGCGAGGATTTCGCCTTTGTACAAATCCAGATCGAGGTTCTCGTGCACGCTCTGGCTGCCAAAGCGATTGCACAGGCCACGGACTTCGATCACCGCCTCCGAGGGCGCGCGGGGTAGACGACTCACCAGCCCATCTCCATGAAGAACAGCGCAGCCACCGCATCGAGCACGATCACCACGAAAATCGACTGCACCACGGCAGACGTGGTGTGCGCGCCGACCGATTCGGCGCTGCCGCTGACCTTGAAGCCTTCCAGGCAACCGATCGTGGCGATCAGGAAAGCAAAGATCGGCGCTTTCACCAAGCCGACCAGAAAGTGCTGAATACCGATGTCGCTTTGCAGCAGCGAGAGGAACATCGCCGGCGAAATCCCCAGCGACACCGCACACACCACACCGCCGCCGATGATCCCGCAGAGCATCGCCAGAAACGTCAGCATCGGCAGCGCCACCAGCATCGCCAATACCCGCGGCACCACCAGCAGCTCCATCGGATCGAGGCCGAGGGTGCGGATCGCGTCGATCTCTTCATTGGCCTTCATCGAACCGATCTGCGCGGTGAACGCACTGGCGGTGCGGCCGGCCATCAGGATCGCCGTGAGCAGCACACCGAACTCGCGCAGAAAGGAGAAGCCCACCAGATCCACGGTGAATATCGTCGCACCGAAACTGGCGAGCACCGTGGCGCCGAGAAACGCCACCACCGCACCGACCAGAAAGGTCAGCAGCGCCACGATCGGCGCGGCGTCGAGACCGGTCTGTTCGATGTGGGCAACGACGGGGGTGATGCGCCAACGCTTGGGGCGCAGCAGATTGCGGGCGATGGTTTCGAGGATCAGGCCGATGAAGCCCAGCACTTGCAGGGTGTCCTGCCAGACCGTTTCCACCGCGCGCCCGATGCGGGTCAGCAGTTGCACGCTGACGCTGACTTCCGGCTCCTTGATCGGCACGCAGAAATCGGTCAGCGAGCGATACACCGTTTGCAGCAGTGCGCGGTCAGCCTGGGAAATCGTGCAGTCGGGGTGTTCGGCGGATCTGCCCAGATGCTCGGAGCCGAGCAGTTCCACCAGCAACGAAGCGCCAGCGGTGTCGAGGGCGCCGAGGCTGTTGAGGTCGACCACGGTATTGGCGTCGTACTGGCCGCGGAGTTTTTCGGTCAGGTGCTTGAGGTCGGCGTAATGGGCAAGCGTCCAGTCCCCGGAAACCCGCAGGCGGGCAGGGCTGATCGAGGTGTCCAGCTGGGCATTACCGCTCATTGAGCTGCTGATCATAAGCTCCGTGCTTGTTCGGCTAAATACGCTGGCATACGTAATAGCACGAACCGGATTACTTTTCTTTGATCGCTGTGCTGTCGGTCACTTCGAAACGCAGCACGCCGATCACCTGACCGTCCTCGGTCAGCACCCGCACCTGCCACTTGCCCGCCGGGTTGCCGGGGAAGTTCTGCTTGTGCGTCCACGCCCGATAGCCTTCCTTGCGCCCGCCGTGGATATCGAGGGCGATGCGGTCGACTTCCTGACCATTGAACTGCCACACATGGTAGATCCGCTCATCCAGCCCGCGCGGCGCATTGATCGCGGTGTAGGCGTAGAGGCCGCCGTTGCGGATCTGCTCGGCGCTGACCTGTTCGAGGCTGTCGCCCGGTGTGCGATCCTGCAACTGGGTGCTGATCGCTACGTCGGTCATCCACAGCGTCGCCGGCGGCACCCACGAGCGCAGCGTCCAGCCGACCGCGCCGATGCCGACGGTAATGCACAGGATCGCCAGCGCGTTGCGCACCGTGCGGATCGGGAAGATCGACGCCAGGCTCGGGAATGACAGCACCACCGCCGTACCCAGCGCCCATTTGAAACTCTGCGCGGTGGTCAGGTGCATGATCACCGGCAGCGCGGTGAGCAGGGCGGCGAACAGAGTCAGGGTGTGCAGCGCGAGAAACGCCCAGCGCCGTGGCGCCAGCCATTTGTAATAGAGCGGATCGACAATCGAGATCAACGCGGCGATGCACAGCAGCCCGGTGAAGATCAGTTGGCCGCTGTTCCAGGTGGTGGTGATGAAGAAGAACGGCAGGACGAAAAACAGGCTTTCCTGGTGGATCATCTGCGTCGCGTAACGCAGTAGCGGCTGGGGGATTTCCCGCTTGAAGATGCGCGTGAACAGGCCGGTCAGGGTGTTTTCCAGCATCAGCCAGATCCAGCTGAGCAGCATGATGATGGTGATCCAGCTCGCCAGCCCCTGCTGGCGGTCGACCAGAATGAAACTGCCGACCCCGGAGATGAAACCGCCAAGCGCAATCACCCCGGGATAGCGCTTCATCAGCTCTAGAATGCGCTGGATCAGGAGGGGGATTTTCGGCATGTGGGCAGTTCACGACTGGATAGGAAAAAACCTCGACAGAGTACCGTCCGCCGGGCGACGTGGCGAGGCTCCCGGTCAGTAAAATCACCACGGATCCCTGTGGGAGCGAGCTTGCTCGCGAAGGCGTCGTATCAGTCAGTGCAGGTGTTGCATGACACACCGCATTCGCGAGCAAGCCCGCTCCCACAGGTTCAGTGTTCGGCTGGCTTACGGCGGTGCAAGCGCCAACCCACCAGAATGAGCAGAACGACGCCCAATCCTCCCGCCACCAGCCACAACACCTCATCATCGCTGAGCAACGGTTTCTCGATCCGCAGATACCCCGGTTGCAACAGCAACTCGCGCATGGCTTTGTTCGCCGTTTCCAGCGTCACGCCTTGCAGCTCGCGGGCCGGGTTGGCGAAGCGGCCGTCTTCGTAGTCGCCCAGCGCGCTCCAGTAGTAATCGGCCATCGCGCTGTTGCCCTGGACCGCCCAGGCCTGATGGGCGATGGCGGCTTGTTTGATCCGGGCGAAGGTGTCCGGGTCGAGACCGTTTTTCAGCAGATCGGCCTTGAGGTCTTCCAGCACCTGTTGGGCTTCAGCGAGGTCATCGCGATCCACATCGGCGTTGAGGCTCATGAACCCGACCCCGCCAAACACTTCACGCTCGGCCCACGGCCCGTAGGACAAGCCATGGTTCAGGCGGATCTGCCGGTACAGCGCCCAGTCGAGGTAGTCCTTGAGGATGTCGAAGGTCTCGTCGTATTGATCGTCGAGCATCGGCTCCGGCACCAGCCAGTGCAACTTGGCGCTGTCGCCGATGAAGCCGCGGGTGAGGGTGCGTTCATGGGCGGCGCTGGTGCGGATGTCCGGCAGCTCACGATGCTCCGCCGGGTCCACCGCTTCCAGCGCGCCCCAAGTACGCTCCAGATAGGCCGGCAGCAGTTTGTCGAGCTCGCCGACGACGATCAGGGTCATGTTGTTCGGCGCGTACCAGGTCTTGCGCACCTTCTCCAGTTGCTCCTGGGTCAGATGGCCGACTTCGGCGCGTTGCGGGCATTTCAGGCCCAGTTCCACGGCCAGTTGATTGCTCGCGGTGTGGCCCAGATCCTGGCGGTCGAGGAAGCGCTGCAGGCGCGTGTAATGGCCGCCGTCCTCACGCTCGACCACACGTTTGGCGGCGTTGATCGCGTTGTCGTCGATGCGGGTCTGGGTCAAAAGGTCGAGCAGCAGATCGAGCACCTTGCGCTGGTTCTTCGCCGGGGCCTCGATGACGAACGTGGTGTCGGCGTTGCCGGTGAACGCGTTCCACTCACCGCCCAGCGCCTGCATGCGCTCCTCGAGGCCGCCTTCGCCCGTGGCATCGACGCCGCTGAACAGCAGATGCTCAAGCAGATGCGGCAGCTCTTTTTCATCGCAATCGAAATCGTCGAGACCAACGCCCACCACCAGACGAATCGCCACATGCCCGCGTTCGGTGCCGGGCTTGAGCAACAGCTGCAAACCGTTGGGCAGCGCATAGCCTTCGACCTGAAAGCGATCAACAGCGAAGGCGGGCAGGGAACCGAGCAACAGACAGGCGAACAACAGGCAACGCATAACAGGCTTCCATACGGCTGATTTGGAGATCCGTGTCGCTATTCAGGCCGGCATTCGCGAGCAAGCTCGCTCCCACAGGGGAATGCATTTCAAATGTGGGAGCGAGCTTGCTCGCGAAGGTCTTAAGGCTGAATCAATGTTACTGACTGGCCCGAGCCCCAGACGTTCAAGGCGAATGCGTAATGTCTACCATATCGTCCGACTCCAGCGCCCCGGTGTCCGAGGTTTCCAGCACCACATAAGCACTGCTGCAAAACAGCGAATTCAAGCGTTTCATATCCGCAATCAACTCCAGATGCAGGGAGCTGGTTTCCAGACTCTGCACGATCTTGCGTTGCAAACGGCTGACATGCGCATGGGCCAAACGGCGTTCCTGTGCGCGGAAACGACGTTTCTCGCGTAGCAGTTGCCGAGCACTTTCCTTGTCGCCGCTGAGGAACACCGACAGGCCCAGGCGCAGGTTGGCGATCAGTTGCTGATGCAACCCGGCCAGCTCTTCCAGACCGTCCTCGGAGAACGAGCGACGCTGCGAAGTCTTCTGCTGCTGCACCTTGCGCAGCATGCGTTCGATCAGGTCGCTGGCCAGTTTCAGATTGATCGCCAGCTCGATGGTCTCCGCCCAGCGCCGACTGTCCTGCTCGCCAAGGTCCTCGCGGGGCATTTGCGCCAGATACAGCTTGATCGCGCTGTAAAGCGCTTCGACGTCATCGGTCAGACGGCGCATTTCCTGGGTGATGGCGGTCTGCTTGCCGCGCAGCACATCGAGCATCGCGTCGAGCATGTTGTCGATCAGGTCGCCCATGCGCAGGGTCTCGCGGGCGGCATTGGCCAGCGCCAGGCTCGGGGTGACCAGCGCCGTTGCATCGAGATGGCGCGGCTTGGCGGTGCCGTTGACCTCCGCACGCTCCGGCAGCAGCCAGGCACACAGCCGTGCCATCGGCGCCACGCTGGGCAGCAGGATCAGGCAGCGTGCGGTGTTGTAGAGCAGGTGGAAGCCGATGACCATTTCCTGCGGGCTGAAATCCAGGCCGTCCATCCAGTGCACCAGCGGATCGAGCACCGGGATGATCAGCAGCAGGCCAATCAGCTTGTACAACAGGCTGCCCAGCGCCACTTGCCGGCCCGCCGAGTTCTGCATGCTGGTGCTCATGAACGCCAGCACGCCGCTGCCGATGTTGGCGCCGATCACCAGACCAATCGCGACCGGCAGGCTGATCACGCTGGCGCCAGCGAGCGTTGCGGTCAGCAGCACGGCAGCGAGGCTGGAATAGGAAATCATCGCGAACAACGCGCCGACCAGGGCGTCGAGCAGAATGTCGCCGGTCAGCGAGGCAAAAATCACCTTCACCCCTTGGGCATGGGTGATCGGCGCAGCGGCCTCGACGATCAATTGCAGCGCGAGAATGATCAGTCCCAGGCCAATCGCCACCCGGCCCATCTGCCCGAGCCGCGTCTGTTTGCGCGACAGAAAGAAAATCACCCCGAGGAAAATCAGCAGCGGCGACAGCCACGACAGATCGAACGTCAGCACCCGCGCCATCAGCGCGGTACCGACGTCGGCGCCGAGCATGGTCGCCAGCGCCGGGGTCAGCGCCATCAGGCCCTGGCCGACGAAGGAGGTCACGAGCATGGCGGTGGCGTTGCTGCTCTGCACCATCGCGGTCACGACGATGCCGGCGACGAACGCGAGCCAGCGTTTGGACATGTTCTGGCCAATCACATGGCGCAGATTGGTGCCGTACACCCGCAGGATGCCGGTTCGGACGATATGCGTGCCCCAGATCAGCAGGGCCACGGCAGAAAGCAAATTGAGCAGGGTGAGCATGCAGACCCCCTGTAATGGCAGCGCCCCAGAGGGGCAAGTTGACGGTACCGCGCGGTTTCTACGTTTTTGATACTTAAGCTGTAGTTGGCTAACGGACTGGGCGCCAGCATTGCACAGCTAAAGTGCGGATTGAAACAAAAGTGTCATGTAAATGGGTTTATTCACCTCATCTGAAATCAACGCGGTCCCCTGTAGGAGTGAGCCTGCTCGCGATAGGGCCATCAACTTCAACATCGTTGTTTACTGACGGACCGGCGATCGCGAGCAGGCTCACTCCTACAGGTATTACGGCTGCCCCGGATTCTTCAGTACCCCTGAACAACTGTGGGAGCGAGCTTGCTCGCGAAAGCGCTGGGTCAGCCAACATTGTTGTCGACTGACACTCCGTCTTCGCGAGCAGGCTCGCTCCCACAGGGGTGTTGCGTGATTTAGGGCTACCGGATTACTGCCCCGGAACGTCCTTGCGCAGTTTCACCGGATCTTGCTGCTGTTTCTTCCTGGCCATCGCGCCGCGCAGTTTGATGTTGATCGCTTCCACCGCCAGCGAGAACGCCATGGCGAAGTAGACGTAGCCTTTCGGTACGTGCACGTCGAACGACTCGGCAATCAGCACGGTACCGACCACCAGCAGGAACGACAGCGCCAGCATCTTCAGCGACGGGTGCTTGTCGATGAACTCGCTGATCTTGCCCGAGGCCGCCATCATTACCAGCACGGCGACGACGATTGCCGCGACCATCACCGGCACATGGGAAACCATGCCGACAGCGGTGATCACCGAGTCCAGCGAGAACACGATGTCGATGATCGCGATCTGGATGATCGTGTAGAGGAAGTTGCCGCCCTTGCCCGAAGGCTCGTCGCCGCTTTCGTCTTCGCCTTCCAGCGCGTGGTACATCTCTTGCGAGCTCTTCCACAGCAGGAACAGGCCACCGAAGAACAGGATCAGGTCACGCCCGGAAATGCCTTGGCCGAACACCACGAACAGGTCGGCGGTGAGGCGCATGACCCAGGTGATCGACAGCAGCAACAGGATCCGCGTGATCATCGCCAGGCCCAGGCCGAAGATGCGCGTGCGCTGCTGCATGTGCTTGGGCATGCGGCTGACCAGGATCGAAATCATGATGATGTTATCGATGCCCAGAACGATTTCCAGGGCGGTCAGGGTAAAGAAGGCAACCCAGATTTCGGGGTTGGTCAGCCAATCCATGTGTATTCCTTTGAGCGAGTGTTAAACCATGACGCCAGCAAGCAGCTGGCGTCATGGTGAGTGAATGCCGTTATAACGTGCTGAACAGCGGGAAAGTCCCCAGCAGCAAGGCGGCCACCAGTATGCACAGGCAGACCAGCACTGCCCACTTCAGGGTGAAACGTTGGTGATCACCGAACTCGATGCCGGCCAGCGCCACCAGCAGGTAGGTCGACGGTACCAGCGGGCTGAGCAAGTGGACGGGCTGTCCGACGATCGAGGCACGGGCCATTTCCACTGCGGTGATGCCGTAATGGCTGGCCGCTTCGGAGAGCACCGGCAATACGCCGTAGTAGAACGCGTCGTTCGACATGAAGAATGTGAACGGCATGCTCACCAGCGCCGTGATCACCGCCAGGTACGGGCCGAGGAAGTCCGGAATCACTGCCAGCAGACTTTTCGACATGGCGTCGACCATGCCGGTTCCGGACAGGATACCGGTGAAGATACCCGCAGCGAAAATCAGACTGACCACCGACAGTACGCTGCCGGCGTGGGCCGCAACGCGGTCCTTCTGCATTTGCAGGCACGGGTAGTTGACGATCATCGCGATGCTGAACGCCACCATGAACAGCACCGGCAGCGGCAGCAGGCCGGCGATCAGGGTGCACATCAGCGCCAGGGTCAGCAGGCCGTTGAACCAGATCAGCTTCGGACGGCGGGCATCGGGGAATTGCGACACGCTGATTTCACTGTGATCGATTTCGTCGCCGATCAGGTGCAACTCGCCCAGACGCGCACGCTCACGTTTGCCGTAGAAGTAGGCAATGATCAGGATCGCCACCACACCGGCGGCCATGGCCGGGATCATCGGCACGAAGATGTCCGACGGGTCCACATGCAGCGCACTGGCGGCACGCGCGGTCGGACCGCCCCACGGAGTCATGTTCATCACGCCACCGGCGAGGATGATCAGACCGGCCATGATCCGCGGACTCATGCCGATGCGGCTGTACAGCGGCAGCATGGCGGCCACGCAGATCATGTAAGTGGTCGCGCCGTCTCCATCAAGGGAAACGACGAGCGCCAGCACGGCGGTACCGACCGAAACTTTCAGCGGGTCGCCCTTGACCAGTTTGAGGATCTTGCGCACGGCCGGGTCGAACAGGCCGGAGTCGATCATCAGGGCGAAGTACAGAATGGCGAACATCAGCATCACGCCAGTCGGCGCAAGCTTGGTAATACCTTCGAGCATCATCGGGCCGATCTTCGGCGCGAAACCACCGAACAGGGCGAACAGGATCGGGATGATGATCAGGGCGATCAGCGCAGACAGGCGCTTGGTCATGATCAGGAACATGAACGTGATGACCATGGCAAAGCCAAGGAAAGTCAGCATGGGAATACTCCAGGCGTAGCGCGGCGAGTGAAGTGAGCGGATCGGAAAGGGATCAGCGCAGAACGGGAAGCACGAGACGTACGGGCGGAGTGACAGCGAAGAGGCGGGTTACAGAGGACATCAGATCACCATTGTTGTTGTTAATTGGGCCTGACGTGCGAGCAATCACACGCGCTGGCCAACCGGTCTGTTGCCGGTAGTGGCGGCGATCCTAATCGGGCAACCTTTCAGCTACCTTTCGCGGATGAAAGGTCTGACGAGAGGCGCGGCCACTTTCATGCAACTGGAAGCAGATACAACGATGAACGTCGTAAGACCTTTCTGTAGTTTCTGAGGGAGCGTCTTCACCCGCTGTATGGAAGGGAAACGCAATGCTAGGCTTGCGCCACTGCAATGTTTGAGAGGAGCTCCAACCAATGCTTAATAGCGTTGAATTAGATAATTTCGGCCCGCTACAAAAAATCCGCTGGGGCAAGCTCTCAAACTTGAATCTGATTATCGGAGCAAACAGCAGCGGCAAGACGTTTTTGCTCAAAGCGCTTTACTGCACGATGCGCACGCTCGAAGAGTACCAGCGTGGAAATGAACAACGTTCCGCCGCGGAGATACTGGCAGACAAACTTTACTGGACGTTTCAGGCAGACAAGATTGGCGACCTGGTAACAAAAAGCGCAGACGGTCCGTTGATGTGCAAGGTCAACGTTGACTCTCGAGCGTTTCGGTACGGATTCGGCAAAGACACGACAAAGAACATTGCCACGTTAGAAAATCACGTCCCTCCACGAGGCAGCAACTCAATATTTCTTCCTCCCAAGGAAGTACTTTCCCTGCAACACATTATTCTGAAAAGCCGTGACATCGATAAAGACTTCGGTTTCGACGACACCTATTACGATCTGGCGAAAGCACTCCGCCTCCTACCGACGAAAGGAAAAAATCACGCTCATTTCGCAAAGGCCAGGGAGAATCTGGAGGAGATGTTCGGCGGCAAGGTGGAATTCGACAGCAGTACAAATCGCTGGCAATTCAAAAAAGGCAATCAGAAGTTCCAGATTGGCTCTACTGCTGAGGGCATCAAGAAAATTGCCATTCTCGACACCTTGCTGGGCAATCGATTCCTGACCAAAGATTCCATGGTATTCATCGACGAACCCGAGTCGGCCTTGCATCCGGTAGCCATCACCAGGCTCGTCGATATCATTGTGTCTCTGGCCGAAAGCGGGATTCAGTTTTTCATTGCCAGCCACTCGTATTTCGTCATTAAAGCGCTGTATCTCGCGGCGCAAAAACAGAACATGTCTATCCCTGTTCTCTCGTCAATTGACGGCGAATGGCTCGGTGATGATCTTCTCAAAGGTATGCCGGACAACCCCATCGTCGATGAGTCCATTCGTCTTTATGAAGAGGAAGTGGAGCTGGCTCTGGGATGACTATTTCAATCGAAGAATCAGGGATGATTTTCGGGCCGTTTTCAGAGGATCAGCTTTTTCCGATCGAAAACAGTCCACTGTCCAAAAAAATAGGAAACGGCATCAAGGTCACTGAGTTTGTTCTACTTCGCGATCTTCAGGACAAACCTCAGGAAGTCTGGTTTGTAGAGGCAAAATCAAGTGCTCCTCGGCAGACCGAAGTATTCGTAGAAGAGATCAGGCAAAAATTCACCAACTCAGTGCAATTGACGCTTGCGGCCTGCCTTAGGCGGCACCCTCACAGTGATGAACACCTTCCAGCAGGTTTCTTGAATCTTGATCTCTCAAACTGCGCCATAAAATGCATTCTGGTCATAAACCAATTTCCAAAGGAATGGATGATCGGACTACGTGACGCGCTGAATAAGGCAATGAGCTCTTTAGCGAAGACTCTCGGGCTAAAACCGGGCTCAGTCGTCGTCATTAATGACGAAATGGCACGGGCCAGGAATCTGATAAGTTAACTAAGAGGGCAGGCGATGACTTTATCGCACAGCGGTGGCTGCCATTGCGGACATATCCGCTATCGGTTCAGCGGGCCATTGCAGGACATCGCCCACTGCCACTGCTCGATCTGCCGCAAGGTCAGCGGCGGGATCGTCACCACATGGATCACGCTGCCAATGGCCAACTTCCAGTGGCTGGCCGGGACGCCTTCACGCTATGACTCGTCGGGCAGTTGCGCGCGGTATTTCTGTCCGCGTTGTGGCGCGCAGTTGGCGCTGGTGACATTGCTCAGTCCCGAGAGCATCGATGTGACCATCGCCACGCTGGATCACCCGGGGCTGGCGCCGGCCGAGCGGCATATCTGGACCGACAGCCAATTGCCCTGGCTGCATCTGGACGAGCATCTGCCGGGCGAGCCTGAAGAAACGCTTTGATCAGAAAATAGACAGATCCAGCGGACGCATCGCCCCCATCCAGATCGCATGCTCGGTGTGATCGAGCAAGTCATCGCCGGTATCCGGGTGCAGAAACACCACCAACCCATTGCGATTGAGCGCCAGCCACGGCAACAGATCGCCGATCAGCTGCGGGCCGAAAGCCAACTGGCAGCTCCAGTCCGGGTGTGGGCCGACCGGACGTTCGTGCATCCGGCCCATCTGCACTGGAAACAACTGCGCGGCCTGTTCGCACAAGGCCCGGGCCTGAGCAATCGTGCTGGCGTCGTAATAAATATGGGCGTGGTAGCCCTTGATCGTGTGCATTTGAAAGCCTCTGAATCGAATTCGAACCCTCGCCGTTTCCTGTAGGTCACACGCCATATGACAGGAACAGGAGCTCAGCCATGAAAAATGCCGAAACCCCGACGGTGAAAGTGGTGCTCTATGGTGCCATGGCCAGCCTCGGCGGTGCGTTGATGGCTGAATTGCTGCGACGGCAGCACGAAGTCATCGCGATTCTCGACGATTTGAACGTACTCGCGCCACGTCCCGGCCTGCGCACCAAAAGCGGCGATCTGTTCGATGCCGAGCGGGTCAAGCAAAGCGTAGCGGGCAGTTCGGCGGTGATCTGTCTGCTGGATGCTCCGGGGTTGCCGTTCAGCAGCGAACATGTGGAAAGGTCAGTGGTACTCGGCCCGGTGGAACAGGTGCTGGCGGTCGATGCATTGGTCGACGGCTTGCAGGCGGCCAACGTGCCACGGCTGTTTCTGGTGGGGAATTTTGCCGTGCTCGACGAGCCGGAACTGGACGACGCACTGCAACGCCACGCCGCCGAAGAAATCCGCGAAGCCCTGCAAAGCAGCCCGCTGCAGTGGACACTGGTGAATGCGCCCCACGGGGTGGCGGGGCTGACCATTGAGCATTTCAGTCAGGTGGGCGGTAATCTGGAGCCGGGACTGGCGGAGCCGCTGGAACGCCTGAACCGGGTCGCGGTGGGGATTGCCGATGAGCTGCGGTTAAACCTGCATGTGGGGCAGCATGTGAATTTTGTGGCGACGTCAGATACGTAAAAAGATCGCAGCGTTCGGCAGTTCCTATATTTGAAACGCGATTCCCCTGTAGGAGCTGCCGCAGGCTGCGATCTTTTGCTGTTCACACCGCAATCGAAGGTAACCCCAATCCAGTCAGAGATTCGGCACTGCTCGCCTGTTCCGCCATCAACCAATCGACAAACTGCTGAATCAACGCGCCCCGACGTTTGCGCTGCGGCAGTACCACGTAATACCCCAGACGCGACAACGTGGTCTCGGCGATTGGCCGACAGAGCAAGCCTTGGCTCAACAAGTTATCCACAAGGTGGCGCCAGCCGATGGCCACGCCCTGACCGCCAATCGCCGCTTGAATCAACAGCGTGTAATTGTCGAAACGCAATTGGCCCGGCGCGGGTGGCGTGCTGATGCCCAGTTCGCGAAACAGCCCGCTCCAGTCAAACCAGTTGCTGCTGTTCTCCCCGCGCAGGTGCAGCAGCGGCAATTCCAGCAATGCCTGAGCGGGCAAGGGCAGGGGTCGGTCCTTGAGCAATTGCGGACTGCACACCGGAAACACTTCTTCGCTGAACAGCCAATGGCTCTCGCCCTGCTTGAAACGCCCGTCGCCAAACAAGATCGCGACATCGATGTCGGTGCGCAGCATGTTGTGGTTGCGCTCGCTGGTGACCAGGCTGACGTCGACATTCGGATTGGCTTCGTGGAAGCGATGCAGGCGCGGCATCAGCCAGTACGCGGCGAAGGCGAAGTCGGTGGCGACCTGCAACACCTCATGTTGCTGTTGCGCGCTGATCGCGCTCAACCCTGCGTCGATGTTCTGCAAACCGAGCTGAACCTGCTCGAACAGGATCGTCCCGCCCTCGGTCAGTTCGATGCCGCGGTAGATCCGGTCAAACAGTCGTGCGCCCAGCTGTTCTTCCAGACGCTTGATCTGCTGGCTGATCGCTGGCTGCGTGGTGCCCACCTCCACCGCCGCCGCGGTAAAGCTGCGGTGGCGGGCCGCCGCCTCGAAGGCGCGCAACAGGTCGAGGGACAGATTGCCGAGGGCTTCATACATAAGCTGTGCTTATCCTAGTCATTGTCCGGCGCGGGCTTTACCGGACACAGCATGGACTCCATGCTCGATCGCAGCAATGTCGCATAAATATTCACTATGGAATGCCGCGATCACATGAAGCGCAAGAACATTCTTTTCATCATGGCCGATCAAATGGCCGCGCCAATGTTGCCGATCTACGGCCCGTCGCCGATCAAACTGCCGAATCTTTCGCGCCTCGCCGCTCAGGGCGTGGTGTTCGACGCCGCTTATTGCAACAGTCCGCTGTGCGCGCCGTCGCGCTTCACCCTGGTCAGTGGCCAGCTGCCGAGCAAGATCGGCGCCTACGACAACGCTGCCGATTTCCCCGCCGACATTCCGACCTACGCCCATTACCTGCGCCGCCTCGGCTACCGCACCGCGCTGTCGGGCAAGATGCATTTCTGCGGCCCGGATCAATTGCACGGCTACGAAGAGCGCCTGACCAGCGACATCTACCCGGCCGACTACGGCTGGGCGGTGAACTGGGACGAGCCGGACGTGCGCCCGAGCTGGTATCACAACATGTCGTCGGTGCTGCAGGCCGGGCCGTGCGTGCGCACCAACCAGCTCGACTTCGACGAAGAGGTGGTGTTCAAGGCCCAGCAATACCTGTTCGATCACATTCGCGAGGACGGCGATCAGCCGTTCTGCCTGACCGTTTCGATGACTCACCCACACGACCCGTACACGATTCCCAAGGCGTTCTGGGATTTGTACGACGACGGTGACATCCCGTTGCCGAGCACTCCGGATCAACATTCCCTCGATCCACACTCGCAGCGCCTGCTCAAGGTCTACGACCTGTGCGACAAACCGCTGCCTGTGGATAAAATTCGCGACGCGCGCCGTGCCTATTTCGGCGCGTGCAGCTATATCGACGCCAATGTCGGCAAACTCCTGCAAACCCTCGAAGATACCGGGCTGATCGACGACACCATCATCGTCTTCTCCGGCGACCACGGCGACATGCTTGGCGAGAAAGGCCTCTGGTACAAAATGCACTGGTTCGAGATGGCCGCGCGGGTGCCGCTGTTGATCAGTGCGCCGGGGCAGTTCGCTGCCGGCCGGGTCAGCGCCGCAGTGTCCACCGCTGACCTGTTACCGACCTTCGTCGAACTGGCCGGCGGCAGCCTGGAACCGAACTTGCCGCTGGACGGCCGCTCGCTGCTGACGCACCTGCAAGGGCAGGGCGGGCATGACGAGGTGTTCGGCGAATACATGGCTGAAGGCACGGTCAGCCCGCTGATGATGATCCGTCGCGGCGCCTACAAATTTATCTACAGTGAAAGCGACCCGTGCCTACTCTTCGATGTGCACAACGATCCGCGTGAACTCGAAGAACTCAGCCAGTCGCCGCAACATCGCCAGCTGTTCGACGAATTTCTCGCCGAAGCGCGGGCCAAGTGGGACATCCCGGCGATTCACCGCGAGGTGCTCGCCAGCCAGCGCCGCCGACGTTTTGTCGCCGACGCCCTGACCATCGGCAAGCTGAAGAGCTGGGATCACCAGCCGCTGGTGGACGCCAGTCAGCAGTACATGCGCAACCACATCGACCTCGACGATCTGGAGCGCAAGGCCCGTTATCCACAACCCTGCCAAAATCAATAATGTAAGGGGAAGTTCATGCGCAAGTTATCCACAGCACTGACGATTGGCCTGCTGGCTCTGGGCAGCGCCTCGGCATTCGCCGAGCAAAGCTGCGAAACGGTGAAAATGGCCGATCCGGGCTGGAGCGACATCGCCGCGACCAACGCCATCGCCGGGTTTCTGCTGGACGGCATGGGCTACAAGGCCAAGGTCGACACCCTCGCGGTGCCGATCACCTTCGGTGGTTTGAAGGACGGTCAAGTGGATGTATTTCTCGGCAACTGGATGCCGGCGCAGCAGGGCTTCTACGACAAGTTCGTCGCCACCGGTGACGTCACGCAACTGGCGAAGAACCTCGACGGCACCGAGTTCACCCTCGCCGTCCCGGATTACGTGTGGGACGCCGGTGTGCATGACTTTGCCGACCTGAACAAATACGCCGACAAGTTCGACAAGAAGATCTACGGCATCGGTTCCGGGGCGCCCGCGAACATTTCGCTGCAGGAAATCATCAAGAAGAACGATTTCGACCTCGGCCAGTGGAAGCTGATCGAATCCAGCGAACAGGCGATGCTCGCCGAAGTGTCGCGAGCGGTGAAGAAACAGAAATTCGTCACCTTCCTCGGCTGGACCCCGCACCCGATGAACGTGCAGTTGAAGATGCATTACCTCAAGGGCGGCGAGAAATACTTCGGCGACACCGGCAGCGTCTATACCCTCACGCGCAAGGGTTATGCCGAGGCCTGTCCGAATGTGGGCAAGTTGCTGACCAACCTGGCGTTCACCCAGGACATGGAGAACAGCATCATGGCTGAGGTGGTGAACAAGAAAGTCAGCAATGCCGATGCGGTGAAGGCATGGATCAAAGCCAATCCGGCGGTGCTGGACAAGTGGCTGGATGGGGTGAAGACCGTGGATGGCAAGGATGCTTTGGCGGCTGTAAAGGCAAAGCTTTGACCGTGGGGTGGCTTTGAATTTTGCTCGGCTTGAGATTTTTGCCCCCTCACCCCAGCCCTCTCCCCCAGAGGGGGCGAGGGGGAAGGGAGCCGATCTTTATGTTATTCAGAACCTGAGTTCGACTGGATATCTCAGGTCGGCGTACTTCCCTCTTTCACCTCGATCAGTCCCCTCTCCCTCCGGGAGAGGGTTAGGGTGAGGGCCTTTACCCTGGCACCCTGATAACCTTGAACAAAACCCGCCCGCGAGGACCCATGGCCCTGCCCAGTCGCCATTCACTTTTCCCCTTCCTGACCTGGCTGCCCCGGCAAACCCGCGCCAGCGTCGGCCGGGATCTGGTCGTTGGCCTGAGCGGTGCCATTCTCGCGCTGCCGCAGTCGATCGCCTACGCGCTGATCGCCGGCCTGCCGCCGGAATACGGCCTCTACGCCGCAATCATTCCGGTACTGATCGCCTGCCTTTGGGGTTCCTCGTGGCATCTGATCTGCGGCCCGACTGCAGCGATTTCGATTGTGCTGTATGCCAGCGTCAGTCCCTTGGCTGTGCCGGCGTCCCAGGACTACATCACTCTGATTCTGCTGCTGAGCTTTCTGGCGGGGATTTTTCAGTGGCTGCTCGGCCTGCTGCGCTTCGGCGCGCTGGTGAATTTCGTCTCGCATTCGGTGGTGCTCGGCTTCACCCTCGGCGCGGCGGTGGTGATTGCCATCGGCCAGTTGCCGAACCTGCTGGGGCTGGATCTGCCGGCCAAAGCCACGGCCCTGGACAGCCTGATGGATCTGCTGCAGCACCTGCAGGCTGTGGATAAACCTTCATTGGTATTGGGCGTGGCCACGGTGGTGGTCGGTTTCGTGCTCAGGCAATTGCTGCCGCGCTGGCCGACACTGTTGATCACCCTGGTGCTCGGCAGCCTGCTGGTGTGGCTGTGGCCGACGATGTTCGGCCACGTGCATCGGGTCAGTGCCTTTGTCGGGCGCTTGCCGCCGTTCAGCGCGTTGCCGCTGGATCTGGATCTGGTGCTGCGCTTGCTGCCGAGCGCCGTGGCGGTGGGCATGCTCGGGCTGGTGACGAGTCTGTCGATTGCCCGTTCGATTGCCGCGCGCTCCCAGCAGTTGCTCGATGCCAATCAGGAAGTCCGTGCGCAGGGTCTATCGAACATCGTCGGGGCGTTCTTTTCCGGCTCGTTGTCCGCCGGCTCGTTCACCCGCTCAGGTCTGAGTTACGAGGCCGGTGCCTGTTCGCCGCTGGCCGGGGTGTTTTCGGCGATCTGGGTCGCGCTGTTCGCGATTTTCGGCGCCGGGCTGATTTCACACATTCCCATTCCGGCGATGGCCGGAAGCATTCTGCTGATCGCCTGGGGGCTGGTGGATCATCGCGGGATTCGTTCGCTGCTGCGGGTCAGCCGCGCCGAGTTCGTGGTCATGGCCTTGACCTGCCTCGCCACGCTATTGCTGGAATTGCAGACGGCAATCTACGCCGGGGTGCTGGCGTCGCTGTTCTTCTACCTCAAGCGCACCTCGCAACCACGGGTACAGCACTGGCGCGAGGGTGAGGAGGATGTGTTGCGGGTTGGCGGCTCGATCTTCTTCGGCGCCAGCCATTACCTGCAAGTGCGCCTGCAACGGCTGCACGGCACGCGGGTGGTGATCGAGGCGCAGCAGATCAACTTCATCGATTATTCGGGGGTGGAAATGCTGCATCAGGAGGCGCGGCGCCTGCTGCGTCAGGATCGCAGCCTGACCCTGCGCCGGGCGCGGCCGCAGGTGGTGGAGGAGTTGAGAAAGCTGGAAGGGCCGGAGAAATGCCCGATCCGGTTTGAGGATTGATCCAGAATCGGCGGTGCGGCCATTCGCGAGCAAGCCCGCCCCCACATTTGATCGCATTCCAATGTGGGAGCGGGCTTGCTCGCGAAGCTTTTAAAGGGCCAACTGGCGGCGTAGTTCGGCGAGCACCGGCGCCGTATCCGGACGCACCCCGCGCCACAGGAAAAATGCCTCGGCAGCCTGTTCAGCCAGCATCCCCAGACCATCCATCGACACCGCCGCGCCATGCTCGCTGGCCCAGCGGCAGAACGCGGTCGGTTCCTTGCCGTACATCATGTCGTAGCACAGGGTCTGGCCCGGTTCGATCAGGCTCGGCGCAATCGGCGGTACATCGCCGGTCAGACTGGCGGAGGTGGCGTTGATGATCACGTCCACCGGCTCCTGCAACCAGTCGAAACCACTGGCCGACACCGGCCCCAGGTCACCGAACAACTCTGCCAGCAGCTCGGCCTTGTCCACCGTGCGGTTGGCGATGATCACCGATGCCGGCTTCTCGGCCAGCAACGGCTCCAGCGCACCACGCACCGCACCGCCAGCGCCGAGCAGCAGGATGCGTTTGCCGGTCAGGCTGAAACCGGCATTCACCGTCAGGTCGCGCACCAGTCCGGCACCGTCGGTGTTGTCACCGAGCAACGAGCCGTCGGCCAGTTTGCTCAGGGTGTTCACCGCACCCGCGCGTTGCGCACGGGCGGTCAGGCTGTTCGCCAGGCGAAAGGCTTCTTCCTTGAACGGCACAGTGACGTTGGCGCCGCGACCGTCCTGGAAAAACGCCATGGCGCAGCCAGTAAAGTCGTCGAGTGGCGCCAGCAGGGTGCTGTAGTCGAGGCGCTGGCC
This sequence comes from Pseudomonas sp. 13B_3.2_Bac1, assembly GCF_025466205.1. NCBI lineage: Bacteria > Pseudomonadati > Pseudomonadota > Gammaproteobacteria > Pseudomonadales > Pseudomonadaceae > Pseudomonas > Pseudomonas sp. 13B_3.2_Bac1. The sequence goes on along the minus strand of NZ_JANLOG010000091.1, from coordinate 74,941 downwards.
GGTCTGCTCGGCGAACAGTTTGTGAATCATCGGCGACTTGCTGTGGCCGATCGGGTTACCGAAAACGACGTAACGATCCATCAGCAGTCCTCAGGCCTCGGCCAGCCAGTCGCGGTCTTGCAGGAAGTAGTCGGTCAGGCGCGCTTCTTCACTGCCGGGCTCGGCCTTGAAGTCATAGGCCCAGCGCACTTGCGGCGGCAGCGACATGAGGATCGACTCGGTACGCCCGCCCGATTGCAGGCCGAACAGCGTGCCACGGTCGTAGACCAGGTTGAACTCGACGTAGCGGCCACGGCGGAATTCCTGGAATTCACGCTGTTTCGCGGTGAACGCATCGTTCTTGCGGCGTTGCACGATGGGCAGGTACGCATCGATGTAGGCGTCACCGATGGCGCGCATGAAGGCGAAACTGGTGTCGAAGTCCCACTCGTTCAGGTCATCGAAAAACAGCCCGCCGATGCCGCGCGGTTCGTGGCGATGCTTAATGTGGAAGTAGGTGTCGCACCACGCCTTGTAGCGCGGGTAGACGTCCGCACCAAACGGCGCGCAGGCCTGTTCGGCGACGCGGTGCCAGTGGATGCAGTCTTCTTCGTTGCCGTAATACGGAGTCAGGTCGAAGCCGCCGCCGAACCACCAGACCGGCTCTTCACCTTCCTTCTCGGCGATGAAAAAGCGCACGTTGGCGTGGGATGTCGGCACATGCGGGTTGTGCGGATGGATCACCAGCGACACGCCGAGGGCTTCGAAACCGCGACCGGCCAGTTCCGGACGGTGGGCGCTGGCCGACGGTGGCAGGCCGCTGCCGAACACGTGGGAAAAGTTGACGCCGCCCTTTTCGATCACCGTACCGTTCTCGATCACGCGAGTACGACCGCCACCGCCGGCAGGCCGGGTCCAGGCGTCTTCGACGAAGCGCGTGCCGCCGTCTTCGGTTTCCAGCGCGGCGCAGATGCGGTCTTGCAGGTCGAGCAGATAGGCCTTTACGGCGTCGGTGCGGGTCGTCATGGCTTCACCTTGAATCAGGGGCATCACTACGCGGGCGCCCCGCAGGCAGGGGGCGGCGCAAATGGGCGCGTAGCATAACACCGCAGACCCGAGCGCCGCAGTTGACGAAGATCAAGCAGGGGAGTTGGATAGGGGCCTCGCAAAACGACCCAAGGAGTAGGCAGATGGCAAAGCGTATCCAGTTCCGCGCCCACGGCGGACCCGAAGTACTCGAGTATGTCGATTACCAGCCCGCCGCCCCCGGCCCGCAACAGGTGCGAGTGGCCAACAAAGCCATTGGCCTGAACTTCATCGACACCTATTTCCGCAGCGGTCTCTATGCGCCACCGGCGCTGCCATCGGGTCTGGGCGCTGAAGGCGCGGGTATCGTCGATGCCGTGGGCAGTGAAGTCACCCGGTTCAAGGTCGGTGATCGCGTGGCGTACGGCAGCGGCCCATTGGGTGCCTACAGCGAGTTGCACGTGCTGCCCGAGGCCAACCTGGTGAAACTGCCGGACGAGATCAGCTTCGAAACCGCCGCCGGGGTCATGCTCAAGGGCCTGACCGTGCAGTACCTGCTGCGCCAGACCTATGAACTCAAGGGTGGCGAAACCATTCTGTTCCATGCCGCCGCCGGGGGCGTCGGTTCGCTGGCCTGCCAATGGGCCAAGGCCCTGGGCGTGAAACTGATCGGCACCGTCAGCTCCAGGGAAAAAGCCGAACTGGCCAAAGCCAACGGCGCCTGGGCAACCATCGATTACAGCCACGAAAACGTGGCACAGCGGGTGCTGGAGCTGACCGACGGCAAGAAAGTCCCGGTGGTGTACGACGGCGTCGGCAAGGACACCTGGCTGACCTCGCTCGACAGCGTCTCACCGCGCGGGCTGGTGGTGAGTTTCGGCAATGCCTCCGGTGCGGTGGACGGGGTGAACCTGGGGATTCTTTCGGCCAAGGGCTCGCTGTACGTGACCCGCCCGACCCTGGCGACCTACGCCAACAACGCCGAGAACCTGCAGCGCATGGCCGACGAGCTGTTCGAGATGATCATCAGCGGCAAGATCAAGGTGGACATCAGCCAGCGTTATCCACTGGCTGACGCGGCAAAGGCGCAGACCGAACTGTCGGCGCGGCGCACCACCGGCTCGACTATCCTGCTGCCCTGATCAACCTTCGGCATCTTGCCAGTCAGGTTTGAAACCCCATGGCTGGCAAGACAGTTCGAACGCGTTCAGCACCTCGGCAGAGGACACTCCAACGGTTTTTGTACCAGGTGGCCAACCGTCGCGTGATCGGGCTGTTGAACCGCCGCGAGGATTTGCCGCCACTCGGCTGACAACACCCAGTAATCGCCGCGTGCGCGCTGGTCGATGTGCAGCGCATTGGAGGCGATCGGCATCAGGCCGAAACGCTGATAAAAGCGCAGTTGTTGCGATCTGCACAACGCGGTCACCCCCTGATAACCGCGTTTTATCGCCCACTCGGTAGCGGCCGCCAACAGACCGTTGATCGCAATGGGCAGTTGATTGGGCGTGTACGAGATCAAGCGGCTGAATTCGACATGGCGCGACAGCGCCACCGTGGGCGAAACGTGTTGCTGCGCCAGCGATACCCATTCGAACGGCGCCGGAGTCGCCCTCAATACTGCCAACAGTTGATCGTGCCGATACAGCAGAAAGTGGGTACTTCGCGACTTTATCGCCAGTCTGGTTTCGAGCATCCGCGCCCGTGAAGTCAGCATGTAATGCTGCAGCCGGAGTCGAAATTGCCGATCGACAAACCGGTCGAACTCCTGAGTATCCGCCCCCGCTTCAAGCATCACGATACGGCAACCCTCATGGTGACTCTTTAACGTCACCTGAAGCGCCTGCAGATAATCCGTGAGTTGCAAATTCGTAGTGTCCATTCTTTCTCCGCAGACCTTAACTTATCGAAGTATTTCGAGTGCAGGGAAAGGATGGTTGCTTTTGGCGATTCCGCCACGCCAGAAAGTCTGATAATCCGGTGGGAAAACTCAATGAATCCGGGTACTTGGCGACTTTTACGACATAGAAACGGGCGTCATTGCAGGACAAATCGCACGTACGCGTAGTCCTCCTCGCCATCAAGGCGAAGAGGACTCACGTAAAGGTTTTCGAGCCAGGATCAGTCGGGACGAATGACCTTGCCGGTCGCCAGATCACGGATCACGCTGGGGTTCTTGCGCCCGCCCAGTTGCCCGCCGAGGATCAGGTCGATCTGCCCACGGAAATACTGCTCGACGCGCAACCGCGTGCGCGCCGCCGGCCGTCCTTGCGGGTTCGCCGAGGTGGAGATCAGCGGCCCGACCATCGAGCACAGATCCCGCACCTGCGGATGATCGCTGACCCGCAGCGCCACCGTGTCATGCACGCCCGTCACCCACTCCGGCAGCAGGTTTTGATGCGGCACCAGCCAGGTGTTCGGCCCCGGCCAGGTACTGGCCATGCGGTCGAGCCACTCTTGCGGGAAGTCTTCGAACAGGAAGTCGAACTGGCGAATGTTGTCGGCGACCAGGATCAGGCCCTTGTCCACCGAACGGTTCTTGATCGCCAGCAGACGATCCACTGCCTCTTCGTTCCACGGGTCGCAACCCAGCCCCCAGACGGCTTCGGTTGGATAGGCAATCACCGCCCCGGCGCGAATCTCTCGTGCGGCTTGCTGCACACGCCAACTGTTGACCATGAAAAAACTCTCCGCAAACAGGTTTTGCGCAGTTTACCGATCTTCCCTGTAAAACCTAGCGTGTCCTGGCCTGCCAGCGACCGTTTTCACACACTGCCCGGCCTTCCATTTCCAGCTCGGTGAGTGCCGCGAGAACTTTGGGCAACGCCCAGCCGCTGCTGTCGACCAAGGCTTCGCTGGTGTGCGGCGCCGCGTGCAGCAGGCGCAGCAAGGGGTGCCCGGCATCCGGCGTCTCTGTGGATAACGGCACATGCTGCCAGCCGCGCAGGGCTTCGAGGATGTGTTCGATGGTTTCGACCAGCACCGCACCGTCGCGGATCAACTGGTGACAGCCGCGTGCGCCAGGGTGATGGATCGAGCCGGGAATCGCGTACACCTCGCGGCCCTGCTCTGCCGCCAGCCTGGCAGTGATCAGCGAACCGCTGGCAACACTCGCTTCGACCACCAGCACACCGAGGGACAAACCGCTGATGATCCGGTTGCGTCTGGGGAAGTTGCTCGCCGTCGGCCCAGCGTCCAGTGGAAACTCCGAAAGCACCGCGCTGCCCGAGGCAATCATCGCGTCGGCCAGTCGGCGATTGCGCTGTGGATAAAACTTTTCCAGGCCGGTGCCGAGCACGCCGACGGTTTGCCCGCGGACGTCCAGCGCCGCTTGATGGGCAGCTGCATCGATGCCCAGCGCCAAGCCACTGGTGATGACAAAACCGGCCCCGGCGAGGCTGCGGGAAAATGCTGCAGCGGTGTCCATTCCCGGGCGTGAAGCACTGCGACTGCCGACCATCGCCAGTTGCGGTTTTTCCAGAATCAGCGGGTCGCCCGCAACAAACAACAGCGGTGGTGGGTCAGGGATCTGCGCCAGCAGCGCCGGATAGTCCGCCTGGCCCAACAGCAATAGGTGCTGGCCGGGCCGCTCTAGCCAGCGCAATGCATGGCTGGCGCCGTCGCGCACTTCGGGGCTGCGCCGGGCCTCGGCCGACGCCGCCGGCAACCCCAGCGCACGCCAGGCACTGGCCGGCGCGCTCAGGGCTTTTGACGCCGAGCCGAAGGCTTCAAGCAGTTTGGCAAAACGTTTCGGACCGATTTCCGGCAAGCGGTGCAGGCGCAAACGCGCTTCCAGTTCCGCAGGGGAAACCGGCGTACAGGCAGACAGCATCGTGGATCATCCTTGATCGTTATAAGTCCCGAACCAATCGGAACAAGCTGTGGATAACTCTGTTGGTAACTTGTGAAGCCAGCTAAGGATTTCGTACCTTGTCGAGCACCGCCAGCGAGCGCGATGCGTTGAGTACCAGGCCATAACTGATTTTTTCGTAGGTGCGGAACACCATCAGCAAACCGGCGCGTTCGTCGGGGATTTTCAACGGCTGGCCGGTTACCCGGTCACGTACGGTTTCCCCGGTTTTCATCACTGCCAGAACGTTGCCTTCGACCAGGCCGTCGCGCTGGCCCTTGTTCAGGGTGACCACGTCCATCACGCCGATCTGCGTGACGCCGCGCGGCACGTCGATGATCACGCCGTTGATGTTGGTGCTCGGGGCGCTGGGCATGAAGGTCGAATTGATCGAGCGCTCTTCGCCGCTGAACAAACGGTCGCCGAGGCGCACTTCCTGCGTGGTGCGTTGCAGGGCGAGGGTGGCGACATCGCCTTCGGTGGCAACGATTTCGCCGCCGCCAACGTCATCGGCGTTGATCCCCAGGAACTCCTTGGTCTGCGGGTCGGTGTAGACCTTGCCCTGGCGGAAGATGCCGTACACCGGCTGACTGGGGTCGAAATGGCCACGGGCATAAATCCGGTCACCGGTGCCGGAAAGCACCCGCTCGGCATCGCCGGCGACGATATAGGGTGCCTTGTCGAAGTCCTCGACCTTGTCGACGATGCGGTTGCTCAGCAGAAAGGCGTTGATCGATTTCAGCGGAATGCTCGGGATCGCCTCGGCCACCGGGCTGGTGCGGATGCGTGGCGACAGTTTGATGGTGCCGCGCGACTCGCCGCGATTGACGGTCAGTCGAGGCTGGCCGTCGACATAACTCAGCGTCAGCGTGTCGCCGGGATAGATCAGGTTGGGGTTTTCAATTTGCGGGTTGGCCCGCCACAGCTGTGGCCATTGCCAGGGCTCGCGCAGGTATTTGCCGGAAATGTCCCAGAGTGTGTCTCCCGAAACCACCGTGTATTGCTGTGGAAAACCATCCCTGAGTTGCACTTGCCCTTGCGCCACGCCGGCCGAGACCAGAAGCAGCAGGGCGAGTAGTGTTTTCCTCATGCAGCGAATCCCTTTATCATGTGCGTTCGCGTGAACCGTCAGAGCCCCCGTGGCTCGCTACTGCAAATTGCATTAGCTACGCTTCACAACGGTAGCCTGCATCTTCGGACCTGCCAGGCCATCGACCCGACTTTACTCAATACGTGCAGCAATCAGCCTATGGCCATTTTAAACATCCTCGAATTCCCGGACCCGCGTCTGCGTACTATCGCCAAGCCTGTGGCTGTAGTGGACGACGAAGTGCGTCAGTTGGTCGATGACATGTTTGAAACAATGTATGAAGCGCCGGGCATCGGCCTCGCCGCGACCCAGGTCAACGTGCACAAACGTATCGTCGTGATGGACCTTTCCGAAGACCGCACCGAACCCCGGGTGTTCATCAACCCCGAGTTCGAATCGCTGACCGACGAGATGGATCAGTACCAGGAAGGCTGCCTCTCGGTGCCGGGTTTCTACGAAAACGTCGACCGCCCGCAGAAGGTCAAGATCAAGGCGCTGGACCGCGACGGCCAGCCTTACGAACTGATCGCCGAAGGCCTGCTCGCGGTGTGCATCCAGCACGAATGCGACCACCTCAACGGCAAGTTGTTCGTCGATTACCTGTCCACGCTCAAACGCGACCGGATCAAGAAGAAACTGGAAAAGCTGCATCGCCAGAACGCTTGATGCCCTCCTTCAAAGGCTTGCTGCGGCAAGCCTTTTTCTTTTATGAGACGCCCTTCATGACTGAGCCACTGCGCATCGTTTTTGCCGGTACCCCGGAATTTGCCGCCGAACACCTCAAGGCCCTGCTGAACAGCCCTTACGAGATCGTTGCGGTCTACACCCAACCGGATCGTCCGGCCGGTCGCGGGCAAAAACTGATGCCGAGCCCGGTCAAACAGTTGGCCTTGGAAAATAATATCCAGGTGTTGCAGCCGCCGACCCTGCGCAACGCTGACGCTCAAGCCGAGCTGGCCGCGCTGAAACCGGACTTGATGGTGGTGGTCGCCTACGGCCTGATCCTGCCGCAAGCGGTGCTGGATATTCCGCGTCTGGGCTGCATCAACAGCCACGCCTCCCTGCTGCCACGCTGGCGCGGTGCGGCGCCGATCCAGCGCGCCGTGGAACACGGTGATGCCGAAAGCGGCGTGACCGTGATGCGCATGGAAGCCGGCCTCGACACCGGGCCGATGCTGCTCAAGGTCGTGACCCCGATCAGCGCCGACGACACGGGCGGCACGCTGCACGACCGTCTCGCCGAAATGGGCCCGCCCGCCGTGGTCCAGGCGATTGCCGGCCTGGCCGCCGGAACCCTCGAAGGCGAAGTGCAGAACGACGAACTCGCCACCTACGCCCACAAACTGAACAAGGACGAAGCGCGCCTCGACTGGAGCCGTCCGGCGGTTGAGCTGGAGCGTCTGGTACGCGCCTTCAATCCATGGCCGATTACCCACAGCACCCTCAACGGTGAAGCGCTGAAAGTACTGGCCGCGACCCTGGCTGACGGCAAAGGCGCGCCGGGTGCAATCCTCAGCGCCAGCAAGGACGGCCTGATCGTCGCGTGCGGTGAGCAGGCGTTGTGCCTGACCCGTCTGCAACTGCCCGGCGGCAAGGCGCTGAACTTCAGCGACCTGTTCAACAGCCGTCGCGAGAAATTCGCCGTCGGTACCGTGCTCGGCGCCGTGGTGGACGCGCAATGAACCCGCGTCTGGCTGCCGCCAAGGCACTCGCTGCCGTCCTCAGCGGCAAGGCTTCGTTGAACAGCTCCCTGCCGACGCAACTGGACAAGGTCGAAGACCGTGATCGCGGCTTCACCCAGGATCTGGCGTTCGGCACCGCGCGCTGGCAGCCACGGCTGTCGGCGCTGGCGGAAAAACTTCTGCAGAAGCCGTTCAAGGCTGCCGACGCCGATGTCGAGGCGCTGCTGCTGGTCGGTCTCTATCAACTGCTCTACACCCGCGTGCCGCCGCACGCGGCCATCGGCGAAACCGTCGGTTGCGCCGACAAGCTGAAAAAGCCGTGGGCCAAGGGTCTGCTCAACGCCGTGCTGCGTAATGCCCAGCGCGAAAGCGAGACGATTTTTGCCGAGCTGGAGCGCGATCCGGTGGTGCGCACCGCCCACCCGCGCTGGCTGCAAAAATCCCTGAAAGCCTTCTGGCCGGAGCAATGGGAAGCGATCTGCGCCGCGAACAACGCGCACCCGCCGATGATCCTGCGGGTCAACCGCCGGCATCACAGCCGCGACGCCTACCTCGGCTTGCTCAGCGACGCCGGCATCGCTGCCACGCCCTGCGTCTATAGCCGCGACGGCATCGTCCTTGAAGCCGCCGCCGACGTGCGCAGCCTGCCGGGTTTTGCCGAAGGCTGGATCAGTGTGCAGGACGAGGCCGCGCAACTGGCCGCCGATCTGCTCGATCTGGCCCCGGGCCAGCGAGTGCTCGACGCCTGCTGCGCCCCCGGCGGCAAGACCTGTCATATCCTCGAAGCCGAACCGGCGCTGGCCGACGTGGTGGCGGTGGATCTGGAAGCCAAACGTCTGGTGCGGGTGAAGGAGAACCTTGAACGGCTGGGCCTGAGCGCCGAACTGATCGCTGCCGACGGTCGCGATACCGCCGCGTGGTGGGACGGCAAACCGTTCCAGCGCATCCTGCTCGACGCGCCATGCTCGGCCACCGGCGTGATCCGCCGCCATCCGGACATCAAGCTGACCCGTCAGGCCGACGACATCGCCGCCCTCGCGCTGCTGCAAGGCGAGCTGCTCGACGCCCTGTGGAAAACCCTCGAAGTCGGCGGCATCTTGCTCTACGCCACTTGCTCGACCTTGCCCACCGAGAACACCGAAGTCATTGCCGCGTTCCTTGAGCGCACGCCCGGTGCCCGCGAGCTGGATCTGGCCACCACGGCCGGGATCAAACAGCCCCATGGTCGCCAATTGCTGGCCCAGCAGGGCGGGCATGACGGGTTCTACTACGCCAAGCTGATCAAGATCGCTGCCGCGCGCGGCTAAACGGATTCAACGGAGTGACTGGATGAAAATCATCATCCTCGGTGCGGGGCAGGTCGGCGGATCGCTGGCTGAACACCTGGCGAGCGAAGCCAACGACATCACCGTGGTCGACACCGACGGCGAACGCCTGCGCGACCTCGGCGACCGTCTCGACATCCGCACCATTCAGGGCCGCGGCTCGCTGCCGTCGGTGCTGCGTCAGGCCGGCGCCGACGATGCCGATATGCTGGTGGCGGTGACCAACAGCGACGAGACCAACATGGTCGCCTGCCAGGTCGCCCACACGCTGTTCCACACCCCGACCAAAATCGCCCGGGTGCGCGAAGCGTCCTACCTCAATCGCGAAGAACAGCTGTTCCAGAACGAAGCGATTCCGGTCGACGTGCTGATCAGCCCCGAGCAGGTGGTGACCAACTACATCAAGCGCCTGATCCAGCATCCAGGCGCGCTGCAAGTGATCGACTTCGCCGAAGGCCAGGCGCAACTGGTGGCGGTGCGCGCCTATTACGGCGGGCCGCTGGTGGGCCAACAGCTGCGCCAGCTGCGCGAACACATGCCGAATGTCGAGACGCGTGTCGCGGCGATTTTCCGTCGCGACCGGCCGATCCTGCCGCAAGGCGACACGGTGATCGAGGCCGATGACGAAGTCTTTTTCATCGCCGCCCGTGAGAATATTCGCGCGGTGATGAGCGAAATGCGCCGCCTCGACGAAACCTACAAGCGCATCGTGATTGCCGGTGGCGGGCAGATCGGCGAGCGTCTGGCCGAGGCCATCGAAAGCCGTTATCAGGTGAAGATCATCGAGATGAACCCGGCACGCTGCCGCTACCTCTCGGATACCCTCGACAGCACCGTGGTGCTGCAGGGCAGCGCGTCGGACCGTGATCTGCTGCTGGAAGAGAACATCGCCGACGCCGACATCTTCCTTGCCCTGACCAACGATGACGAAGCCAACATCATGTCGTCGTTGCTGGCCAAACGCCTGGGCGCGAAGAAGGTGATGACGATCATCAACAACCCGGCGTACGTCGACCTGATCCAGGGCGGCGACATCGACATCGCCATCAGCCCGCAACTGGCGACCATCGGCACCTTGCTGGCCCACGTACGGCGTGGCGATATCGTCAGCGTGCACTCACTGCGCCGGGGCGCGGCGGAAGCCATCGAGGCGATTGCCCACGGTGATGCGAAGTCGAGCAAGGTCATCGGCCGGCCGATCGAGAAAATCGGCCTGCCGCCGGGCAGCACGATTGGCGCGATCATCCGCAACGAAGAGGTGATCATCGCCCACGACGATACGGTGATCGAAACCGGTGACCATGTGATTCTGTTCCTTGTGGATAAAAAGCATATCCGCGATGTGGAGAAGCTGTTTCATGTGGGTTTGAGCTTCTTCTGAGTTTTGCGCTGACGGCACTGGCCCCTTCGCGAGCAGGCTCGCTCCCACATTTGGAATGCGTTTCCCCTGTGGGAGCGGGCTTGCTCGCGAAAGCGGTGTAACTGACACCGATCAACACCTGACACTCCACAGAAAAGGATCTGCCCATGCTCGAATCCCTGGAAAAAATGCTCGCCAAGGGTGTGGATAACTCATTGCTGCGCTTCGGCCTCGGCAAGGGTTATCTGGATTTGGGCGAGAACGCCAAAGCCGCCGAACATTTCCAGCGCTGTGTCGGTTTCGACCCGAAGTACTCGGCGGCGTGGAAGCTATTGGGCAAGGCGCAACTCGCACTCGGCGATCACGCCGCCGCAAGGCAGGCATGGGAACAAGGTCTGGAAGCCGCCCGCGCCCATGGCGACAAGCAGGCCGAGAAGGAGATGGCGGTGTTTCTGAAGAAGCTCGATCGTCAGGCGCAATAAGCTAGAGATAGCGCAGGCCGATGCCCTCGGCATCCACCGTCACCACTTCCATTCGCACCCGTGGCGCGCCCGTGGGCAAGCCCTGCACTTGCCCGTAAACCACAGCGCCCTTGGGCAACGAAGCCAGCCGCGGATGCTGGACGTAGACCCCCGTAGTGGACAGATTGCGCGTCTGCCCGAGGCATTCGCCGAAGCTGTCGTGGGTGATCTTGATGCGGAAAGATTTGCAGTGTTCGGACATCTTTATGCGCCCTTGAATGAACGAGGCTGTGGATAAGCCGCAGAAGCAGGATCAACTGATCGCCGGCTGCGGCAGCTCCTACAGGTTATCCACAGAGTGTGCCAACTTGCTCAGTACCAGCGCGCTTCGCCCGGCGGCCGCTTTTTGAAACGCTTCATGCTCCACATGTACTGGCTCGGATATGCCGCGACATAGCGCTCGACCACCTTGCTCATGGCCGCGCAGGATTCCTCGGTATCGGTGCTGTACATGGCTTCCGGCGCCGCTTCGAGGATCACTTTGTAGCCGGAACCGTCCGGCAGGCGCAGGGCGTGCAGAAACACGCCGACCGCTTTGCCGCCGGCGAGCATGTTCGGCACGAATTTGCTGGTCAGCGCCTGGGTGGCGAAGAACGGCACGAAGATCCCGGCGGATTCGGCCGGTTCCGGGTCAGCCGGAATGCCCACTGCACCACCTTTGCGCACTTCCTTGATGACGCTGAGGATGCCTTCCTTGGTGGAAGCGGCGACTTTGTTGCCCAGTTGCACGCGTTGTTTGCGCAGCAATTCATCCACCGCTTTGAGCTTCGGCGGACGGTAGAAAATGATCGGTTTGCACTGGCTGCAATAGAAGTGGTTGAGCACTTCCCAGTTGCCCAGGTGGCTGGTGATGCCGACCACGCCTTTGCCCGAGGCCAGCGCCTCCTTGAGGATGTCGAGGCCTTCGACTTCGCGCACCAGATCGATGGAGCGCTGGGCCGGCCAGATCCAGGCGCAGGCGCTTTCGGTCAGGGACTTGCCGATGTCTTTCAGGCTCTGGCCGACCAGGCGCTCGCGCTCGGCCGGGTCCATCTGTGGAAAACATTTGGCGAGGTTGATCCGCACCACGTCGCGGGAGCGGTTGGGGGTTTTCCACATGATCCAGCCGATCGCCGAACCCACGGCCTGCACGGCCCGCCATGGCAGCAGGGCAAACAGCCGCAGAGCGCCTACCAGCAAGGCGCCTTTAAACTTTTCCACAGGTCACTCCTGATTTTGTGCTGTGCGCGAGGCGGCCATTCTAACCGCCGTTGACCAGCTGCGCGTAGCGATCGCAGTCCTGGGTGTGATCCATGACCATGCCCGAGGCCTGCATCAGCGCGTAGCAAATGGTCGGGCCGACGAAGGTGAATCCGGCCTTTTTCAGGGCTTTGCTCATCGCCACGGCTTCGGGGGTGATGGCCGGGACTTCACTGCGATCCTTGAAATGATTGATGACCGGTTTGTCACCGACAAACGACCAGAGGAAGGCCACCGGATCTTCCAGCGCCAGCCAGGCCTGGGCGTTGCGCCGGGCGGCATTGAGTTTGAGGCGGTTGCGGATGATCCCCGGATCGAGCATCAACTCAGCGATTTCCGCGTCGCTCATCTGCGCCACGCGCTGCACGTCGAAGCCGTACAACACCTCGCGGTAGCGCTCGCGTTTGCGCAGCACGGTGATCCAGGAAAGGCCGGCCTGGAACCCTTCGAGCAAAAGCAACTCGAACAAACCCTGCGCATCGCGTAGCGGCGTGCCCCACTCCTGATCGTGATAAGCCATGTACAGCGGATCTTCGGTACACCAAAAGCAGCGTGGCATAAGGCTCCAGGGGGTGGAGGTGCGACTGAATCGGGTATACTCCCGCTCTTTAAATCGCAGCCCAAGAAACAGGTGAATTTCGTGAGCCAGCCTACGCCAGCCGTGCGTACCTTCCAAGACTTGATCCTCGCGCTCCAGCAATACTGGGCCGAGCAAGGTTGTGTGGTACTTCAGCCCTACGATATGGAAGTAGGCGCCGGCACTTTCCACACCGCGACCTTCCTGCGCGCCATCGGCCCGGAAACCTGGAACGCCGCGTACGTGCAGCCAAGCCGCCGTCCGACTGACGGCCGCTACGGGGAAAACCCGAACCGTCTGCAGCACTACTATCAGTTCCAGGTCGTCCTGAAGCCGAACCCGGACAACTTCCAGGAACTGTACCTGGGCTCGCTCAAGCATGTCGGCCTGGACCCGTTGGTCCACGACATCCGCTTCGTCGAAGACAACTGGGAATCGCCGACCCTCGGCGCCTGGGGTCTGGGCTGGGAAGTCTGGCTCAACGGCATGGAAGTGACCCAGTTCACTTACTTCCAGCAGGCCGGCGGCATCGAATGCTACCCGGTGACCGGCGAGATCACTTACGGTCTGGAGCGTCTGGCCATGTACCTGCAGGGCGTGGATTCGGTCTACGACCTGGTCTGGGCCGACGGTCCGTTCGGCAAGGTGACCTACGGCGACGTGTTCCACCAGAACGAAGTGGAACAGTCCACCTACAACTTCGAACACGCCAACGTCGACAAACTGTTCGAACTGTTCGACTTCTATGAAAGCGAAGCCAAGCGCCTGATCGAACTCGACCAGCCGCTGCCATTGCCGAGCTACGAAATGGTCTTGAAGGCCTCGCACACCTTCAACCTGCTGGACGCACGCCGGGCGATCTCGGTGACCGCGCGTCAGCAATACATCCTGCGCGTACGCACCCTGGCGCGTTCCGTTGCGCAAGCCTACCTGCTGGCCCGCGCCAAGCTGGGCTTCCCGATGGCGACCCCGGACCTGCGTGACGAAGTACTGGCCAAGCTGGAGGCTGCACAATGAGTGCTCAAGATTTTCTGGTTGAACTGGGCACCGAAGAACTGCCACCCAAAGCCCTGAACACCCTGGCTGAAGCGTTCCTCGCCGGTATCGACAAGGGCCTGCAAGCTGCCGGCCTGAGCTACGAAAGCAAAACCGTCTACGCCGCACCGCGTCGTCTGGCCGTGCTGATCACGGCGCTGGCCACCCAGCAACCGGATCGCAGCATCAACCTCGACGGCCCGCCGCGTCAGGCGGCGTTCGACGCTGAAGGCAACCCGACTCAGGCAGCCCTGGGCTTTGCCAAGAAGTGCGGCGTCGAGCTGAGCGAAATCGACCAGAGCGGTCCGAAACTGCGCTACAGCCAGAACATCGCCGGCAAGCCGACCGCGAGCCTGCTGCCGACCATCGTCGAAGATTCGCTGAACGACCTGCCGATCCCGAAACGCATGCGTTGGGGTGCGCGCAAGGAAGAGTTCGTGCGTCCGACCCAGTGGCTGGTGATGCTGCTCGGTGACCAGGTCATCGACTGCACCATCCTCGCGCAAAAGGCTGGCCGCGATTCTCGTGGTCACCGTTTCCACCACCCGGAAAGCGTGCGCATCGGTTCGCCGTCGAGCTATCTGGCCGACCTGCGTGCCGCTTATGTCCTGGCCGATGCCAACGAGCGTCGCGAGATCATCAGCAAGCGCACCGAAGAACTGGCAACCCGTCAGGAAGGCACCGCGATCGTGCCACCGGCGCTGCTCGATGAAGTGACCGCGCTGGTCGAATGGCCGGTGCCGCTGGTGTGCTCGTTCGAGGAACGCTTCCTCGACGTGCCGCAGGAAGCACTGATCACCACCATGCAGGACAACCAGAAGTATTTCTGCCTGCTGGATGCCGACGGCAAGTTGCTGCCACGGTTCATCACCGTCGCCAACATCGAAAGCAAGGATCCGCAGCAGATCATCGCCGGTAACGAGAAAGTGGTTCGCCCACGCCTGACCGACGCCGAGTTCTTCTTCAAGCAAGACAAGAAGCAGAAACTCGAAGACTTCAACCTGCGCCTGCAGAACGTGGTGTTCCAGGAAAAGCTCGGCAGCGTCTACGACAAGGCCGAGCGCGTGTCGAAACTGGCGGCGTACATCGCCGCACGTATCGGCGGCAACGCTTCGTGGGCGGCCCGCGCCGGCTTGCTGTCGAAGTGCGACCTGGCCACCGAAATGGTCGGCGAGTTCCCGGAGATGCAAGGTGTCGCCGGTTACTACTACGCGCTCAATGACGGCGAGCCGGAAGACGTCGCGCTGGCGCTGAACGAGCAGTACATGCCACGCGGTGCCGGTGCTGAACTGCCGGCGACCCTGACCGGTGCGGCCGTCGCAATCGCCGACAAGCTCGACACCCTGGTCGGCATCTTCGGTATCGGCATGCTGCCAACCGGCAGCAAAGACCCGTATGCCCTGCGCCGTGCGGCACTCGGCGTGCTGCGTATCCTGATCGAGAAACAGCTGGATCTGGACCTGAACGACGCCGTGGCCTTCGCCGTGAATGCGTTCGGTGCCAAGGTCAAGGCTGCCGGCCTGGCCGACTCGGTACAGGAATTCATCTTCGACCGTCTGCGTGCGCGTTACGAAGACGAAGGCGTCGATGTCGCCACCTACCTGTCGGTACGTGCGCTGAAGCCGGGTTCGGCGCTGGACTTCGACCAGCGTGTGCAAGCGGTTCAGGCCTTCCGCAAACTGCCGGAAGCGGCAGCGCTGGCAGCGGTCAACAAGCGTGTGTCGAACCTGTTGAGCAAAGTCGAAGGCTCGGTGCCGACCGTGGTCGAAGCCAAATACTTCGACAACGCCAACGAGTTTTCGCTGTACTCGGCGATCCAGCAAGCGGATCAGGCGGTGCAACCAATGGCCGCAGCGCGTCAGTACAACGAATCGCTGGCACGTCTGGCTGCATTGCGTGAGCCGGTAGACGCGTTCTTCGACGCCGTCATGGTCAATGCCGAAGACGCCAAGGTCCGGGCCAACCGCTACGCGCTGCTGGCGCGCCTGCGTGGTCTGTTCCTCGGGGTTGCCGACATTTCGCTGCTGGGTTGAGGGACTGCTGTTGAAACTGCTGATTCTCGATCGGGACGGAGTGATCAATTACGACTCCGACGCTTATATCAAGTCGGTGGAGGAGTGGATTCCTTTGCCCGGCTCGATCGCAGCGATTGCGCAGTTGAGCAAGGCCGGCTGGACGGTGGCGGTGGCCACCAACCAGTCGGGCATTGCTCGCGGCTATTACGACCTCGCCACCCTCGATGCCATGCACGCGCGCCTGCGCGAGCTGGTGGCGGAGCAGGGCGGTGAAGTCGGGCTGATCGTGTACTGCCCGCATGGCCCGGATGAGGGTTGCGATTGCCGCAAACCGAAACCGGGGATGTTGAAAACCATCGCCGAGCATTACAACGTGGCGCTGACGAATGTCTGGTTCGTCGGCGACAGCCTTGGTGACCTGGAGGCCGCCAAAGCCGTCGATTCACAGCCCGTTTTGGTAAAGACCGGGAAAGGCGAAAAAACTCTGGGCAAGACCCTTCCGGTCGGCACCCTGATTTTTGACGATCTGGCGGCGATTGCCGCAGAACTTATCCACAACTAGAGTGCTTCTGAAGTTCCTGACCAGGGATTGATCGGGAGTGCGCTTGAACAGTCGGGCATCGCCCGTAACGGTAAACGTCGCCATGTCGATACTGCAGGCCATCAGAATCTTCCTCTTTTACCTGCTGCTGGGCACCACTGCCTTGCTGTGGTGCAGCCTGAGCTTTTTTATCGCGCCCTTTTTGCCGTTCAAGGCGCGCTATCGTTTCATCAACGTGTACTGGTGCCGTTGCGCCTTGTGGTTGACCAAGGTGTTTCTCGGCATTCGTTACGAGATCAAAGGCGCGGAAAACGTGCCGGACCGGCCCTGCGTGATTCAGTCGAACCACCAGAGCACTTGGGAGACGTTCTTTCTCTCCGCTTATTTCTCGCCCTTGAGCCAGGTGCTCAAGCGTGAATTGCTGTACGTGCCGTTCTTCGGCTGGGCCATGGCCATGCTGCGGCCGATCGCGATTGACCGCGACAACCCGAAAGCGGCACTCAAGCAAGTGGCCGCCAAAGGCGATGAACTGCTCAAGGATAACGTCTGGGTATTGATCTTCCCTGAAGGCACCCGCGTTCCTTACGGCACCGTCGGCAAGTTCTCCCGCAGTGGCAGCGCGTTGGCGGTGAATGCGGCGCTTCCGGTACTGCCGATTGCACACAATGCCGGCAAATTCTGGCCGAAAATCGGCTGGGGCAAGCAGCCGGGCGTGATCACCGTGGTCATCGGCGAGCCGATGTATGCCGAAGGCACTGGCCCGCGCGCTATCGCCGATCTGAACGACCGGGTACAAGCCTGGAACGAACGGACTCAGCGCGAAATGGGTTCGCTTCCGCCGGCACCGCAGGCGCCTGCAGCCAGTGATCAGATGGCTGTCTGAGATTTTGTGGATAACCTGTGTACGGTTTTGTTAAAAAGGCCTGAATCTTTAATTTAAGTAACTGATTTACTTATATATTTCTCAAGCTCATAAAGCACCGTAAAAGGTGCATAAGTTTTTTTCAGAAGTAAAAAAACCGGCTGATATAGCCGGTTTTTTTGTGCCTGTTCACTCAGCGATCAGCGGTAACTGCAGCCGGAACGTGGTGCCTCGATCGACGATGCTATGGCACTCGATGCTGCCGCCATGATGATCGACTACTGCCTTGACCATCGACAGCCCTAAACCCACACCATCGATACCTTGCGCCGATGAAAAGCGTCGGTACTGCATGAACAGATCCGGCAATTCCTCAGCGGCGATGCCTTTGCCCTGATCGCTGAGTTCACAGCGCAACCAGTCGCCCTGGCAACTGACACTCAACTCGATCGTTGTGTCGGCCGGGCTATACTTGATGGCGTTTTCCAACAGGTTGAACAAGGCGCGGGTCAGCAGGCCTTGATCAGCGTTGATCAGACGCTCCTGGGATTGTTCGTCCATCGTGTGCAGCAGTTTGATGCTTTTCTGCTGGGCGATGGGCAACGCCTGATCCAGCACGTCCAGCACCAGCATCGCGAACAGGCTGGGCTGAAACTGGTAAGCCTCGGATTCCGCCCGCGCCAGCAACACGAAACCATCGGTCAATTCCAGCGCGCGGCGGACCTGGCGTTCGATCTGCTCGAACAGCGGTGAATCCGCTCCGGCCTGATGGCGATGCACATCGAGCAGAGCAAGGATCGCCGAATGCGGGGCGCGCAGGTCGTGGGACAGAAAACGCAGCAGTACGCCGCGCTGTTCTTCAGCGGCGCGTTCGGCACTCAGGTCGGTGAGGCTCAGCAGCCAGCCAATGGGAGTATCGCCGTCCACCGGCAGCAATGCCGCCCGCTCCAGCCGCAGGCTGCGCTCCTTGTGATCGCGAAACTCCAGCAGCGCCAGGGTGGACAATGCCGGGCGCGGTTCTGTGGACAACTCCGGGTAACCGAGACGGGCCAGTTGCTCGAGAACGTCGCCGCCCACCAGCGGGTGATCGAACAATACCCGAGCCTTGCGATTACCCAAGAGAATCTGCCCCTTGGGATCGCTGATCAGCGTCGCCACCGGCAGGTACTCCAGACCGTCGGCAATGAAGCGCCGGGTATCGCGGGTGCGGCTCATGGCTTGCTCCAGCGCCATGATCTGGCCCTGCAGCTGGTCGGCGCTGGTGAATTGCGCGCGGCGCCGTTCCGGAAATACTTTCGGCTCGCGGTCCAGCCGCGCCAGCTCCCAGCCAAAGTACGTCAGCACCACGCTCAGGCGCCGCCAGTTCCAGATCAGGTAACCGAACAACATGCCGAGCGCCGATGGGGTCGGTGACCACCAGTGCCGGACTTCCGCCAGGCCGACGCTGGTCAGCAACACACACGCCACCCCGCCCAATGTTACCCAGATCGCCCAGCGCGGGCGCCACAGCAGCAAGCCGAGGACACACGCCACCAGCCCCACCGAAAGCAATGCGCTCAAGCCCGGCGACGTGTCGTGCAGATTGATCTGGGCGCGATACGACAACAAGGCAGTCAGCGGCAACAACACTAGACTTATCCACAACCACTCCCGGACCAGCCGCCGAAACAGGCGCTGGACCTGACTCGGCTCGCGGCTTTCACGCCGACGCGGGCTATTCATGACAAACAGGGCAGGTGACAGTGAATGGTTTCATGGGTCACAGGTCTGAGGATGTAGATCCGAAGAATCATAGCGGACGACGACCGATGGTGGATTGCTTACTTTCACCGCACAGGCCTAGCCGTTATGGTGGCCGGCCACTGCCCAAGCAACAAGGAACCCACGCGTATGCGCGTTGCGATACTGGACGATGAACCCGCCGAACTGCGTCGGGTCGAGCAAACCCTGCAGCAGATGGCTGCGGTGGGAGACCAGCCCTGGTCGCTGCACAGCTTTGAGCGGGGCGAGGACCTGCTGCGCCAGTTGCGCCGGGACACCTTCGACCTGCTGATCCTCGACTGGCAACTGCCCGACCTGACGGGCCTGGCGCTGCTGCGCTGGACCCGTGAGCACATGGAGTCGCCACCCGCCGCGATCATGCTGACCAGCCGCGACGGCGAAAGCGATATCGTCCAGGCGCTGAACGCCGGTGCCGACGATTACGTGAGCAAACCGTTCCGCCCCAACGAGTTGAAAGCCCGAGTCGCCGCCGTACTGCGCCGGCATAGTCAGCAACGCAGTACCGCTGCCGAAGTCCTGACCTTCAATGACCTGACATTCGACGATGCCGAACTGAGCGTCACCCGCGAGGGCAAGGCAGTCATCATGACCGAGCGTGAATACCGCCTGGCGCGCTGCCTGTTCAGTAACCTGGGTCGGCCGTTGTCGCGCGAGTACCTATACGAACGCTTCTGGCCCCATGAAGAAGTGGCGTCGTCACGGCCACTGGATACGCACATCTATCGCCTGCGCAACAAACTGGGGCTGACGGCGGATCGGGGTTGGCAGTTGCTGACCATTTATGGGTATGGCTATCGATTGGAAAGCGTAACGCCAGCTCAGGAATAAAGCCCACCGCAGCGTAGCCTTCGGCAGCCCGATAAGAGATCAATGAAGCGTCAGCCCTAATAGCCCGATTGCCAGTTCACGCTCATCATCGCCCATACCCAATTCACGAGGGCTGATGGCGAGGGGAAGATTGAACTTGAGACGCATGAAACCTTCGCGCGCTATCGACGCTCGTACTTCGGCCGGGAGCGTAATGTCGAATGTGTTGGAAGCGGTGGTCAGGCTGGCGCCAAGGACCTGGATATCATTAATACGGATCTCCATTGCCTGGCGTGGGTAGGCCTGGGTCAGGAAGGTATTGGTTTCGAGCGACACAGCGCTCACATCAGCGCTGGGTCTGAGTATCACTTCAGCCTCTTTGCCGACTGAACCGGTGCCCCATGCTTCGGAGTCCCACCAGCCTTTGGCAAGCGCGGTACTCCCCGTACTTCCTTCCGTGAACTGGATTCTCTCGCCGAGCCTGACCGCGGGGATCAGCTCGTGCAAATCGGCTTCAGGAAATTGTGGGCACTCGGAACAGCGTTTCCAACCCGGTGCGAGCACCTGAAAACCGTCGACTTTTATCAGCGAATCGGTACTTCGATCGATGGTGAATGCCGCTTGAAGCGTTGAACGCTGATCGAGAACGTAGAGGGAATCAGCCTCGAAACGTCCTGATGCAATGACCTTGGCTGCCGCGCTCTGCGCGGACTGCAGAGACGCATAATTCACTCTTCCCAGATAAACCGCGTCCGTTGCGAGATGGTATTTACCCGCGTAATCGGCAAGTTCTATCCAATGGGTCGAATAGCTTTGTGGCTTGATCCATCGCACCTTTTGATAGTGCGACGCTGCGATGCTCCAGAAAGGATCAACCAATGGGGTTTTCCATTGCGCGTTGGGGGAGGCCATCAGTTTGCTGCGAATGGTTTCCCAGCCCGCACGGGTATCGACCACCTGCAGCACGAGTGCTGTCGCGAATAACAGGACCGCAGTACGAGACCTGTAACCACGCACAATCACAAACAACACCGCAAAGATCGTCGCGTACATGACGGGCCAGATCATCCGGCCAGCTGCGCGGAAAACACCGGCTTTCGCGATGATGAATTCCGGTAGCCAATAGTGGAGTTCGAAGGGACCAATGCCGACATTATTGGAAAACGCATAGATCATCAGCCCGAACAGGGCGAGCAATAACACCCAACGCGGACGAATAACAGAAAGGAACTGACTGCGACCCGACAACAGCAACGGCAGCGCGCAAACGGTTAGAAAAAGCACCCCCAGCCCTGGAAAAGCCAGCCCATCGATATCGCCCGGTACGCCGGGCAAATCACCCAGTACGTAGGACCATCCGGCAGAGTCGAAGAAGGTCAGCACATTGGCGCGCAACAATCCAAACCCGATTAAACCGAGTCCAGCACTGTCGACACTGAAATAGCCTGCCTGCCAGCAGCAGAAACCCGTCAGCACCAGGATGCCGGCCAGTTCGGCAAAGGCTTTCCCCGGCGTCAGCTGGCGTTTGATGGTTCTCGCCAGCAGATCCGCCAGCCAGATCAACGCGACCATAGCCAGCAGATAGGCATGCACCAGCGCCGATGCAACCAACAAAGCTGCCCAGGCAAAGGATTGTTTACGGGTAGAAGGGCGCAAGGCCAGATACAAAGCGGCCAGGACCAGAAAATGCCCCGCGAGGGACAAGTGCTCGCCCATCCGAAGAATCATCGCGGGAGCGAAGAGAAAGAGCGCCGAACCAAGCAAGCGCACGATCAGGTGGTCGCTGGCCAAACCCATCAGCTTCCACGCAAACCAACTCTGGAGCATGAAACACATCAGGAACCAGAGACCGAAATATTGGAACGGTTCGGGCAATAACGCTGCGAACGGCTTGAAGAGCAACGCAAAGAGCGGGTTTGAATCCGAAAATACGATGGCGTTGCTCAGTTCCAGCCCGTACGACGGATTGAGCCCGACAGGAAATGACCAGGGTGCATTCCTGAAGAACACCCACCCCAAATAATGCGTAGCCGGATCGCCACTGCTCAGCCATGCGATGTTTTGCGGATTCAGCGCTCTGGGGCCAACGACAATCAGAAAGGCCAGCACGCCCATCAATAGAGGTAAAAGATTGACCGGCAAGCGTTTGACCAGATCCTTCATCGATAAACGTCCATTTGTCATGCGCCCGTCAATGTACAGGCAGAAATCGAGCTGCATCGTACGTAAAAAAAAGCCCGCTTGCGCGGGCTTTCTCTTGCTTTGGCAGGCCGCCCTGAAGGGTGCCCGAGCGGTCACTGACCTGGATCAGAAGTCCAGGTTGGAAACCGCCAGCGCATTGCTCTCGATGAAGTCACGGCGAGGTTCGACCGCATCACCCATCAGGGTGTTGAAGATCTGGTCTGCGCCAATGGCGTCTTCGATGGTGACTTTCAGCATGCGGCGCACGCTTGGGTCCATGGTGGTTTCCCACAGCTGATCCGGGTTCATTTCGCCCAGACCTTTGTAGCGCTGAATGGTGTGGCGCTTGGTGCTTTCGGCCATCAGCCAGTCAAGGGCTTCCTTGAACTCGGTGACCGCTTTCTTGCGCTCGCCACGCTGGATGTACGCGCCGTCGTCGAGCAGGGTGCTCAGTTGAGCGCCGAGGGTGACGACGGTCTTGTAGTCGTTGCTGCCGAAGAAGTCGCGGTTGAAGGTGACGTAGTTCGACAGGCCGTGGGAGATCAGCTCGACCTCTGGCAGCCACACGCCACGTTCACGATCTTCACGCAGGCTGGCCTTGTAGACCAGACCCGACTTCTCGACGGTGCGCAGACGTACTTCGTACTGAGCCAGCCAGTCTTGCATCTTCGCGTGGTCGCCGAGCATTTCCAGGCTCACGGCCGGCAGGTAGATGAAGTGCTCGGTCAGTTCCTGCGGGTACAGGCGCGACAGACGCTTGAGGGTCTTCATCACCATGCGGAAGTCGTTGACCAGACGCTCGAGCGCTTCACCGGAAATGCCCGGGGCCTCTTCGTTCAGGTGCAGGCTCGCATCTTCCAAGGCCGACTGCGTCATGTACTCTTCCATGGCGTCGTCGTCTTTGATGTATTGCTCTTGCTTGCCTTTCTTGACCTTGTACAGCGGCGGCTGGGCGATGTAGATGTAGCCGCGCTCGATCAGCTCCGGCAACTGACGGAAGAAGAAGGTCAGCAGCAAAGTACGGATGTGCGAACCGTCGACGTCAGCATCGGTCATGATGATGATGTTGTGATAGCGCAGCTTGTCGATGTTGTACTCTTCGCGCCCGATACCACAGCCCAGTGCGGTGATCAGCGTGCCCACTTCCTGGGACGAGATCATCTTGTCGAAGCGTGCTTTCTCGACGTTGAGGATCTTGCCCTTCAGTGGCAGGATCGCCTGGGTCTTGCGGTTACGTCCCTGCTTGGCAGAGCCGCCCGCGGAGTCACCTTCCACGAGGTACAGTTCAGACAGCGCAGGATCTTTTTCCTGGCAGTCAGCGAGCTTGCCCGGCAGACCGGCGATGTCCAGCGCGCCTTTGCGGCGGGTCATCTCACGGGCCTTGCGCGCCGCTTCACGGGCACGGGCCGCGTCGATCATCTTGCCGACGACCAGCTTGGCTTCGTTCGGGTTTTCCAGCAGGAAGTCAGAGAAGTACTTGCCCATCTCCTGCTCGACCGCGGTCTTCACTTCGGAAGACACCAGCTTGTCTTTGGTCTGCGAGCTGAACTTCGGATCCGGCACCTTCACCGAGATGATCGCGGTCAGGCCTTCACGGGCATCGTCACCGGTGGTGGCGACTTTGTGCTTCTTCGCCAGACCTTCCTGCTCGATGTAGTTGTTCAGGTTACGCGTCAGTGCGGAACGGAAACCCACCAGGTGAGTACCGCCGTCGCGCTGCGGAATGTTGTTGGTGAAGCACAACAGGTTCTCGTTGAAGCTGTCGTTCCACTGCAGGGCGATTTCCACGCCGATGCCGTCTTCACGCTGGATGTTGAAGTGGAACACCTGGTTGACCGCAGTCTTGTTGGTGTTCAGGTACTCAACGAACGCACGCAGGCCGCCTTCATACTTGAACAGTTCTTCCTTGCCGCTGCGCTCGTCCTTGAGGACGATGCCGACACCAGAGTTGAGGAAGGACAGTTCACGAATGCGCTTGGCCAGGATGTCCCAGCTGAAGTGAATGTTCTTGAAGGTTTCGCTGGAAGCCTTGAAGTGAATCTGGGTACCAGTGGTTTCGCTGTCGCCAACGATCGCCATCGGCGCCTGAGGTACACCGTGGACGTAGGTCTGTTCCCAGATCTTGCCGCTGCGGCGTACGGTCAGTACCAGCTCTTCGGACAGGGCGTTCACTACCGAAACACCTACACCGTGCAGACCGCCGGATACCTTGTAGGAGTTGTCGTCGAACTTACCGCCAGCGTGGAGGACGGTCATGATGACCTCGGCGGCGGAAACGCCTTCCTCTTTGTGCACGTCTACCGGGATGCCACGGCCGTTGTCTTTAACGGTGATGGACTCATCCGGGTGGATGATGATGCTGATGTCGTCGCAGTGGCCAGCGAGGGCTTCGTCGATCGAGTTGTCGACCACCTCGAACACCATGTGGTGCAGACCGCTGCCATCGTCGGTGTCACCAATGTACATACCGGGACGTTTGCGTACGGCATCCAGGCCTTTCAGCACTTTAATGCTCGTTGAGTCGTACGTATTTTCTTCGCTCAATGCCTTCACTCCCGATGGTCGTGGGTCTGGGTGATACGGCCCTGTTCCACGTGGAACAGAGCGACTGGCGTTTCCGTCTGCCAGCCTTCCCTCAATAATTCGTGATCTACACAGGTGATGAACACCTGGCAGCGTAAGTCTTCCAGCAAGCGGCACAGCGCGCGACGGTGGCTCTCGTCCAGCTCGGACGGCAAGTCATCCACCAGATAAATACACTGGCCGCGTCGGGCCTGGCTCACCAGATGCCCCTGGGCAATTCGCAAGGCACAGACCACCAGTTTCTGCTGACCCCGGGACAAAATGTCCGCGGCATTGTGTGCGCCCAATCTAAGACGCAAATCAGCCCGTTGCGGTCCGGCCTGGGTATGACCCATTTGCTGATCCCGTTGCACGGAACCAGCCAGTACGGCACTCAATTCCCGGTCCTTGTCCCAGCCTCGGTAATAGCTGAGCGTCAAACCTTCAAGCTCAACCAGTTCGCTCAAGGTTTGTTCAAAGACTGGTTTCAAGGCTTTGATGTAAGCGCGGCGGTATTCATCGATTTCAGCGCTGGCCTGGCACAGTTCCCTGTCCCAAACCGCTTGCGAAACGGCGTCAAGTGTACCATGCCGCAGCCAGGAGTTTCTCTGGCGCAAGGCCTTCTGCAAACGCTGCCAGGTCGACATGAAACGCGGTTCGACGTGGAACACACCCCAATCGAGAAACTGCCGGCGAATCTTCGGCGCACCTTCGAGCAGGCGAAAGCTGTCGGGGTTGATCAGTTGCAACGGCAGGATTTCTGCCAGTTGCGCGGCGCTGCGGGCGTTCTGCCCATCGATGCGGATCTGGAACTCTCCCTGACGGTCGCGAGATATCCCCAACGCACTGTGGCCACCCTCGGCCAATTCGACCTGACCGAACACGGTGCAGGCGAGTTGTTCGTACTGGATGACCGGCAACAGCCGCGTGCTACGAAACGAACGGGCAAGCCCCAGCAGATGAATGGCTTCCAGAACACTGGTTTTGCCGCTGCCGTTGGCGCCGTAAAGGATGTTGATGCGGGGGGAGGGGGAGAAGGTCACCGGGTGCAGATTGCGCACCGCGGTGACCGAAACACGACTTAAGGACATCCAGGATCAGCTGATTACAGACGCATCGGCATGACAACATAAGCCGAGTCGTCATTGTCGGACTCTTGCACCAGCGCACTGCTGTTGGAGTCGGACAGGATCAGGCGAACCTGCTCGGTGGTCATCACGCCCAGCACGTCGAGCAGGTAGCTCACGTTGAAGCCGATTTCCAGCGAGCCGCCGTTGTATTCAACGCCCACTTCTTCTTCCGCTTCTTCCTGCTCCGGGTTGTTGGCCTGGATCTTCAACTGACCGTTGGCCAGTTGCAGACGGATGCCGCGGTACTTCTCGTTGGACAGAATCGCGGTACGGCTGAACGCTTCACGCAGGGCCTGACGATCGCCCAGTACCAGCTTGTCGCCGCCCTTCGGCAGAACGCGCTCGTAGTCCGGGAACTTGCCGTCGACCAGCTTCGAGGTGAAGGTGAATTCGCCGGTGGTGGCGCGGATGTGGTGCTGACCCAGAACGATGCTGACGTTGCCATCCGGCTCGGTGAGCAGACGCGCCAGTTCCAGAATACCCTTGCGCGGCACGATCACCTGATGGCGATCCGGCTGACCGATATCGGCCTGCATCGAGCACATCGCCAGACGGTGACCGTCGGTGGCCACGGCACGGATCACACCGGCCGAAACTTCCAGCAGCATACCGTTGAGGTAGTAGCGCACGTCCTGCTGGGCCATGGCGAAGCTGGTGCGTTCGATCAGACGACGCAGTTTGCTCTGCTCCAGGCTGCAGGTCAGCGAACCCGGCCCTTCTTCAACCGTCGGGAAATCGTTGGCCGGCAGGGTCGACAGGGTGAAACGGCTACGGCCGGCCTTCACGACCAGCTTCTGCTCGTCGACCTTGATGTCGATCAGCGCGTCGTTGGGCAGGCTCTTGCAGATGTCCATCAGCTTGCGCGCAGGCACGGTGATGGAACCGGTTTCGGCCGGCTCTTCGAGTTGTACGCGACCCACCAGCTCGACTTCCAGATCGGTACCGGTCAGCGACAGTTGCTGGCCATCGACGACCAACAGCACGTTGGACAGTACCGGCAAGGTCTGTCGGCGCTCGACGACGCCTGCGACCAGTTGCAGGGGTTTCAACAGGGCTTCGCGTTGAATGGTGAAATGCATGGTCTAGTCCCTTGCCTTAATAAGCTGCGCTGGTGTTCATCAAGTGGTCAGTGTACGCAGCAGGTTCTTGTAGTCCTCGCGGATGTCCGCGTCGGATTCCTTAAGTTCGTTGATCTTGCGGCAGGCGTGCAACACCGTCGTGTGGTCGCGACCACCAAACACATCGCCGATTTCCGGCAGGCTGTGGTTGGTCAGTTCCTTGGACAAGGCCATGGCCACCTGACGCGGACGAGCCACCGAGCGCGAACGGCGCTTGGACAGCAGGTCGGAAATCTTGATCTTGTAGTACTCGGCGACAGTGCGCTGAATGTTATCCACAGAGACCAGTTTGTCCTGCAGTGCCAACAAGTCCTTCAGGGATTCGCGAATCAACTCGATGGTGATATCGCGGCCCATGAAGTGCGAGTGGGCGATCACGCGTTTCAGCGCTCCTTCCAGCTCGCGGACGTTGGAACGAATTCGCTGGGCAATGAAGAACGCCGCGTCGTGCGGCAACTCGACTTTGGCCTGGTCGGCCTTCTTCATCAAGATCGCCACGCGGGTTTCCAGTTCCGGCGGCTCGACGGCAACCGTCAGGCCCCAGCCGAAACGCGATTTGAGGCGCTCTTCAAGACCTTCGATTTCTTTCGGGTAGCGGTCACTGGTGAGAATGACCTGCTGGCCACCTTCAAGCAGGGCGTTGAAGGTGTGGAAAAACTCTTCCTGGGAACGCTCTTTACGGGCGAAGAACTGAATATCGTCGATCAGCAACGCGTCCACCGAACGGTAGAAACGCTTGAACTCGTTGATCGCGTTCAGTTGCAGCGCCTTGACCATGTCGGCCACGAAGCGCTCGGAATGCAGGTACACGACCTTGGCATTCGGGTTCTTCTTTAATAGATGGTTACCCACCGCGTGCATCAAGTGGGTTTTACCCAAGCCGACGCCGCCATAAAGGAACAACGGGTTGTAGCCGTGCTTCGGGTTATCCGCTACTTGCCAGGCCGCCGCACGGGCGAGCTGGTTGGACTTGCCTTCGACGAAGTTCTCGAAGGTAAAGGTGCGGTTCAGGTAGCTGGTGTGTTTGAGCGCGCCTTCAACCTGCACAGTGCGCTGTTCGGCGCGAACCGGGGCCTGTTGCGACGCCGCACCGGCCATCGGATCAAAGCTGTCGCGCGACGGCTCTTCACTGACTTCCTCGGTTTTCTGCGTCGAGCGCTTGGCCGGGGCTGCGCTCAGCGCTGGCGTTGGCGGGCTGGCCGGCGCGGCATTGGCCTGAGCTTGCGCCGCAGCCAACGGTGCATTCGGCGCGGCACGCGGTGCAGAACTGCGTTTGCTGCCTATTAATAAGGAAAGCGATGGCGCCATGCCGTTGCCGTGCTCATCCAGCAGTTCAAGGACGCGACCGAGGTACTTTTCGTTGACCCAGTCCAGCACAAAACGGTTCGGTGCGTAGACGCGCAACTCGTCGCCTTCGGCTTCGACCTGTAGTGGACGGATCCAGGTGTTGAATTGTTGGGCAGGCAGCTCCTCGCGCAAAAGCTCCACGCACTGCTGCCAAAGTTCCACTGACACGGATATCCCCTAAGTTGAAAGCCGGTGAGGCAAAAACAAGCGGCCATTGTAACGGCGAGCCGTCCACTTATCCACATGCAGGTTGTGTGGTGACCATGATTAATCAATGCGTTAACCGGTAAAAAGGCGACCAACGGTGTGTGAATAAGCTCTGTGGATAACCGCCTCTGAGGGCACTGGACAACTGGGGGTGGAACTCGGTGGATAACCTGCCTGTGGATAACTGACGATTCCACACACAGGTTATCCGACAGCGCAGCACAGGCTGACCACGGTTTTCCACTGTAGTTGTCATTCTCTGTACATCAAGCCAGACAAGGGCTGAACGTGGTTATCCACAGAAGACTGTCGCCCTAGCTTTTATAAGCTTTACAGAAAAGCTTTAAATAATTCCCTTCTTTATTTTTATGTTTGGCAGGCAAGGTCTTGGTTCTGGATGCTCCAGATATCTATTTATAAGGAAACGTTGGTTGGAAATTGACCTGAAGGCTTGCTTTCTCTAGAATCCCCGGTCTCTTAAAACGGGGGCCATTCCGGCCCGTTGTGGACGAACCAGGTAACACGACATGAAACGTACTTTCCAACCAAGCACTATCAAACGCGCTCGTACCCACGGTTTCCGTGCTCGCATGGCTACCAAGAACGGTCGTGCCGTCCTGTCGCGTCGCCGCGCCAAAGGTCGTGCGCGTCTGGCAGTTTGATAATCCGGCACTGGAGGTGAGTCAGGACTTCAGTCGGGAAAAGCGTCTGCTTACCCCCCGGCATTTCAAGGCAGTCTTTGACTCCCCTACCGGCAAGGTTCCGGGGAAAAATCTCCTGCTCCTTGCGCGCAACAACGATCTCGATCACCCCCGTCTCGGGCTGGTTATCGGGAAAAAGAGCGTAAAGCTCTCCGTTGAGCGCAATCGCCTCAAACGTCTGATGCGCGAATCGTTCCGTCTGCACCAGGACTCACTGGTCGGCTGGGACATCGTTATCGTCGCGCGTAAAGGTTTGGGCGATGTAGAAAACCCCGAATTGATTCAGCATTTCGGCAAACTCTGGAAGCGCCTGGCCCGTAACAAGCCAGTTCCAGCAGTCAACACCGAAACTGTAGGGGTAGACAGTCCAGATGCGTAAACTGGCCCTCGTTCCGATCCAGTTTTATCGCTATGCCATTAGTCCCCTGATGGCTGATCACTGTCGTTTCTACCCCAGTTGTTCCTGCTACGCGTTAGAAGCCATCGAAAATCATGGCCTTCTGCGCGGTGGCT
This sequence comes from Pseudomonas sp. 13B_3.2_Bac1, assembly GCF_025466205.1. Taxonomy (NCBI): domain Bacteria; kingdom Pseudomonadati; phylum Pseudomonadota; class Gammaproteobacteria; order Pseudomonadales; family Pseudomonadaceae; genus Pseudomonas; species Pseudomonas sp. 13B_3.2_Bac1. Next base: position 45,491 of record NZ_JANLOG010000091.1, on the reverse strand, counting down.
GGCTGACCTTTCGTCGTTTAGGTCGCTGTCATCCGTGGAATCCCGGTGGTTATGACCCGGTTCCACCTATCCCTACCTCCCGTTCTTCTTCGATGGCCGAGTAATCATGGATATCAAACGCACGATCCTGATCGTCGCCCTGGCAATCGTGTCCTACGTTATGGTTCTTAAATGGAACCAGGACTATGGCCAGGCTGCCCTGCCGACTCAGAATGTTGCTTCCAGTACGACTGCATCCGGTTTGCCGGACACCGTTCCTGGCAATAACGCTTCCGCCAGTGACGATATTCCGCGTGCCGCAAGCGATACCAGCGCGCCTGTGGAAACTCCGGTCGCTGCCAGCAAGGATCTGATCCAGGTCAAAACCGACGTGCTCGATCTGGCGATCGATCCACAGGGCGGTGACGTTGCTCAACTGACTTTGCCACTGTATCCACGTCGTCAGGACCGTCCTGATGTGCCGTTTCAGCTGTTCGACAACGGCGGCGAGCGTACTTATCTGGCACAAAGCGGCCTGATCGGCACCAACGGTCCGGACGCAAGCCCGGCCGGTCGTCCGGTTTACTCCTCGGAGAAGAAAAGTTATCAACTGGCTGACGGTCAGGACCAACTGGTCGTCGACCTGAAGTTCAGCAAGGACGGCGTCAACTACATCAAGCGTTTCACTCTGAAACGCGGCCTGTATGACGTGACCGTGACCTACATTGTGGATAACCAGAGCGCTCAGCCTTGGTCCGGTTCGATGTTCGCCCAGCTGAAGCGAGACGCCAGTGCCGACCCTTCGTCGACCACTGCCACCGGTACCGCGACTTACCTGGGCGCCGCGCTGTGGACAAGTTCCGAGCCGTACAAGAAAGTGTCCATGAAAGACATGGACAAAGGTCAGCTCAAGGAAACCGTCACCGGTGGCTGGGTAGCCTGGCTGCAACACTACTTCGTGACTGCATGGGTTGCGCCGAAGGGCGAAAACAACATCGTTCAGACGCGTAAAGACAGCAAAGGCAACTACATCATCGGTTACACCGGTCCTTCGCTGACCGCTGCACCGGGTGCCAAAGTTGAAACCAGCGCCATTCTGTACGCCGGTCCGAAAAGCCAGGCCGTACTAAAAGAGTTGTCCCCAGGTCTGGAACTGACTGTCGACTACGGCATTCTGTGGTTCATCGCTCAGCCGATCTTCTGGTTGCTGCAACACATCCACGCGATCGTGGGTAACTGGGGCTGGTCGATCATCTTCCTGACCATGCTGATCAAGGGCATCTTCTTCCCGCTGTCGGCTGCCAGCTACAAATCCATGGCGCGCATGCGTGCCGTGGCGCCGAAACTGGCTGCACTGAAAGAGCAACATGGCGATGACCGGCAGAAAATGTCGCAAGCCATGATGGAGCTGTACAAGAAAGAGAAGATCAATCCGCTGGGCGGCTGCTTGCCGATCCTCGTGCAGATGCCGGTTTTCCTTTCGCTGTACTGGGTTCTGCTGGAAAGCGTGGAAATGCGCCAGGCGCCGTTCATGCTGTGGATCACCGACCTGTCGATCAAGGATCCGTTCTTCATCCTGCCGATCATCATGGGCGCGACCATGTTCATCCAGCAGCGTCTGAACCCGACTCCGCCGGATCCGATGCAGGCGAAGGTCATGAAAATGATGCCAATCATCTTCACCTTCTTCTTCCTGTGGTTCCCTGCTGGTCTGGTGCTGTACTGGGTTGTGAACAACTGCCTGTCGATTGCCCAACAGTGGTACATCACGCGTAAGATCGAAGCGGCGACAAAAAAAGCCGAGGCGTAACTTACTCTGTGGATAACACCACTCAAAACGCCCCCTAGTGGGGCGTTTTGCTATCTGCCACTTTTGTCTGGATTCCGGTTTATGAGCGCACCTCGTGAAACCATCGCCGCCGTCGCCACCGCTCAAGGTCGTGGCGGTGTCGGCATCGTCCGTATTTCCGGGCCGTTGGCCAGTGTTGCGGCCAAAGCCATCAGCGGCCGCGAACTGAAACCGCGTTACGCGCATTACGGGCCGTTTTTCAGTGATGACCAGCAGGTGCTGGACGAAGGCCTGGCGCTGTATTTCCCGGGACCCAACTCGTTCACCGGCGAAGATGTGCTGGAACTGCAGGGGCACGGTGGCCCGATCGTTCTCGACATGTTGCTCAAGCGTTGCCTGGAACTGGGTTGCCGTTTGGCCCGTCCGGGTGAATTCAGCGAGCGCGCGTTCCTCAACGACAAACTCGACCTGGCTCAGGCCGAGGCGATCGCCGACCTGATCGAAGCCAGTTCTGCACAGGCTGCACGCAATGCCTTGCGCTCCCTGCAGGGGGCGTTTTCCCAGCGTGTGCATAACCTCACCGAACAACTGATCGGCCTGCGCATCTACGTCGAAGCCGCCATCGACTTCCCGGAAGAGGAAATCGACTTCCTCGCCGATGGCCACGTGCTGAGCATGCTCGACAAGGTGCGTGAAGAGTTATCCACTGTGCTGCGTGAAGCCGGGCAGGGCGCGTTGTTGCGTGATGGCATGACGGTGGTGATCGCCGGTCGTCCGAATGCCGGCAAGTCCAGTCTGTTGAATGCCCTGGCCGGCCGCGAAGCCGCAATCGTGACGGAGATTGCCGGCACCACCCGCGATATCCTGCGCGAACATATCCACATCGACGGCATGCCGTTGCACGTGGTGGACACCGCCGGTCTGCGCGATACCGATGATCAGGTAGAAAAAATCGGCGTCGAGCGTGCGTTGAAGGCGATCACTGAAGCGGATCGAGTGCTGCTGGTAGTCGATGCCACCGCGCCGGAAGCTGCAGATCCGTTTGCCCTGTGGCCGGAATTCCTCGAAACCCGGCCAGATCCGGCCAAGGTCACCTTGATCCGCAACAAGGCTGACCTGACGGGTGAAGCAATCGCTCTGGAAGTCAGCGACGATGGCCATGTGACCATCAGCCTGAGCGCCAAAGCCGCCGGCGAAGGTCTGGAATTGCTGCGCGAACACCTCAAGGCCTGCATGGGCTACGAGCAAACCTCGGAAAGCAGCTTCAGTGCCCGTCGCCGGCATCTGGAAGCTCTGCGCCACGCCAGTGCAGCGCTGGAACATGGTCGTGCACAGCTGACCTTGGCGGGTGCCGGTGAGCTACTGGCCGAAGATTTGCGCCAGGCACAGCACTCTCTGGGCGAAATCACCGGGGCATTCAGCTCCGATGACCTGCTTGGGCGGATCTTTTCCAGCTTCTGCATCGGCAAATAACCCTTCTGCTGTTCACAGACAGGCCCGTTCGCGGCCTGTCTGCACTCCTCATTTCTCAATTCCTTTCTCCAGTGCCGGGCAGATTCTCTCGCCCTGAGCGGATTTCCGTTGCCCGCCAATCACTCATTCAGCTGATTTCTGTGGATTAAGCCCTGTGAATAACTGCCAATGAGGTCAGTTGATAACAGGGCCTCAAAACTGGATATAACTGCCTCTGTGGATAACCACCCCATTCATCCACAGGCTTAAACCGGTTATCCAAGGGCCTCATTGGCACCTGATAACAGGGTTTTGAAACTCTGTACACATTGAATAATAAGGCCTGTAGCAATCTATCCACAGAAAGGTCGGTCAGTAAGAATAAACATAAAAACAAAGGTTTTATAAATTTCTCTCTTTTTTAATCTTTTAACTTCGAGTTCTCCACAGCTGGTTAAATTTTGTGCAAAGGGTTCTTTAGGAAGGGCGAAGTCCCTATACTTGTCGACCAGGTCCATAAACCTGATCTCAAACTATTCCTGAATTACCTACTTAAGCAGGCACGAGGTGCGTGGTGGATTTCCCTTCCCGTTTTGAAGTGATCGTCATCGGCGGCGGTCATGCCGGTACCGAGGCAGCACTGGCCTCAGCACGTATGGGGGCAAAAACCCTGTTGCTGACGCATAACGTGGAAACCCTCGGTGCCATGAGCTGCAACCCGGCCATCGGCGGCATTGGCAAAAGCCATCTGGTCAAGGAAATCGACGCCCTCGGCGGCGCGATGGCCATGGCTACCGATCTGGGTGGCATCCAGTTTCGCGTGTTGAACAGCCGTAAAGGTCCGGCCGTACGGGCGACCCGTGCGCAAGCCGACCGGATTCTGTACAAGGCCGCTGTCCGCGAAATCCTCGAAAACCAGCCGAACCTGTGGATATTTCAACAGGCCGCTGACGACCTGATCGTCGAGCAAGAGCAGGTACGCGGTGTTGTCACCCAAATGGGTCTGCGTTTCTTCGCCGATTCCGTGGTGTTGACCACCGGTACCTTCCTCGGTGGACTTATCCACATCGGCTTGCAGAATTTCTCCGGCGGTCGCGCCGGTGATCCGCCGTCGATTGCCCTCGCGCATCGTCTGCGTGAACTGCCGCTGCGTGTCGGTCGCCTGAAAACCGGTACCCCACCACGCATTGATGGCAAGTCTGTGGATTTCTCGGTCATGACCGAGCAACCGGGCGATACGCCGATCCCGGTCATGTCGTTCATGGGCAACAAGGAACAACATCCGCGCCAGGTCAGTTGCTGGATTACCCACACCAACGCCCGTACCCACGAAATTATCGCGGCGAACCTCGATCGTTCGCCGATGTATTCCGCTGCCGGCGAAATCGAGGGCATCGGTCCACGGTATTGCCCGTCGATCGAAGACAAGATCCATCGCTTTGCCGACAAGGAAAGCCATCAGGTGTTCATCGAGCCGGAAGGCCTGACCACCCATGAGCTGTACCCGAACGGGATATCCACAAGCTTGCCGTTCGACGTGCAATTGCAGATCGTGCAATCGATCCGCGGTATGGAAAACGCGCACATCGTGCGTCCGGGTTATGCGATCGAGTACGACTACTTCGATCCGCGCGACCTGAAGTACAGCCTGGAAACCAAAGTCATCGGCGGTCTGTTCTTCGCTGGCCAGATCAACGGCACCACCGGTTACGAAGAAGCCGGTGCGCAAGGTTTGCTCGCCGGGGCCAACGCCGCGTTGCGTGCCAAGGGCAAAGAAGCCTGGTGTCCGCGTCGCGATGAGGCGTACATCGGCGTGCTGGTCGACGACCTGATCACCCTCGGTACCCAAGAGCCGTACCGCATGTTCACTTCCCGTGCGGAGTACCGCCTGATCCTGCGCGAGGACAACGCCGACCTGCGTCTGACCGAAAAAGGTCGCGAGCTGGGTCTGGTCGATGACGCGCGTTGGGCGGCTTTCTGCAAGAAACGCGAAAGCATCGAACTCGAAGAGCAGCGCCTGAAAAGCACCTGGGTTCGCCCTGGCACGCAGCAAGGCGATGCCATTGCGGAAAAATTCGGTACGCCGCTGACTCACGAATACAACTTGCTCAATCTCTTGAGTCGTCCGGAAATCGACTACGCTGGTCTGGTCGAAGTGACCGGGCAGGGCGCCGAAGATCCACAGGTTGCCGAACAGGTCGAGATCAAGACCAAGTACGCCGGTTACATCGACCGTCAGCAGGACGAAATCGCCCGTCTGCGCGCCAGTGAAGACACGAAACTGCCTGTGGATATCGATTACACCAACATTTCCGGTCTCTCCAAGGAGATCCAGAGCAAGCTCGGTGCGACGCGTCCGGAGACGCTCGGCCAGGCTTCGCGGATCCCGGGTGTGACCCCGGCAGCGATTTCGCTGTTGATGATTCATTTGAAAAAACGCGGCGCGGGCCGTCAGTTGGAGCAAAGCGCTTGAGTTCTAAGGTCACTTCGCAACACGCCGAAGAGTTATCCACAGGAGCCCGCGAGCTCGGTGTCAATCTCAGCGCAGCCCAGCACGAATTGCTGCTGGGTTACCTGGCCCTGTTGATCAAATGGAACCAGGCCTACAACCTGACCGCCGTACGCGATCCCGACGAAATGGTTTCGCGGCACCTGCTCGACAGCCTGAGCGTGATGTCGTTTATCGAAAACGGTCGCTGGCTCGACGTCGGTAGCGGCGGCGGCATGCCCGGCATCCCGTTGGCGATCCTGTATCCGGACTCGCAAGTGACCTGTCTGGACAGCAACGGCAAGAAAACCCGCTTCCTGACTCAGGTCAAACTCGAACTCAAACTGGATAACCTGCAAGTTATCCACAGTCGCGTCGAAGCCTTCCAGCCTGCCCAGCCATTCAACGGGATCATTTCCCGGGCGTTCAGCAGCATGGAGAACTTCACCAACTGGACTCGCCACCTCGGCGATGCCGACACGCGCTGGCTGGCAATGAAGGGCGTCCATCCGGCCGATGAGCTGGTAGCATTGCCGGCAGACTTCAAACTCGATAGCGAACACGCCTTGGCCGTACCCGGTTGCCAAGGCCAACGCCATCTGCTGATACTGCGCCGCACGGCATGATTGGGAACACAAGCAAGAATGGCTAAGGTATTCGCGATAGCGAACCAGAAGGGTGGTGTGGGCAAGACCACCACCTGCATCAACCTCGCAGCATCCCTGGTCGCGACCAAGCGCCGGGTGCTGTTGATCGATCTCGATCCACAGGGCAACGCCACCATGGGTAGCGGTGTGGATAAACATGGCCTGGAAAACTCGGTCTACGACCTGCTGATCGGCGAATGCGATCTGGCCCAGGCCATGCACTACTCCGAGCACGGCGGTTATCAACTGCTGCCGGCCAACCGCGACCTGACCGCGGCCGAAGTGGTTCTGCTGGAAATGCAGATGAAGGAAAGCCGTCTGCGCAGTGCGCTGGCGCCGATCCGTGAAAACTACGATTACATTTTGATCGACTGCCCGCCGTCGCTGTCGATGCTCACCCTGAACGCACTGGTTGCCGCCGATGGGGTGATTATCCCCATGCAGTGCGAATACTTTGCGCTTGAGGGGTTGAGCGACCTTGTGGATAACATCAAGCGCATCGCCGAACTGCTGAACCCGAACCTGAAAGTCGAGGGTTTGCTGCGCACCATGTACGACCCGCGCCTGAGCCTGATGAACGACGTCTCGGCGCAGCTCAAGGAACACTTTGGCGAACAGCTGTACGACACGGTGATCCCGCGCAACATCCGGCTGGCCGAAGCACCGAGCTACGGTATGCCCGCACTGGCCTACGACAAGCAATCGCGCGGCGCTCTGGCCTACCTGGCCCTGGCCGGCGAGATGGTTCGCCGTCAGCGCAAAAATTCACGCATCGCCGCTGCCCAGCCAACTTAAGGAATCCCCATGGCCGTCAAGAAACGAGGTCTCGGACGTGGACTGGATGCACTGCTGAGTGGTCCGACCGTCAGCGCGCTGGAAGAACAGGCGGCGCAGGCCGATACCCGTGAACTGCAACATCTGCCGCTGGATCTGCTGCAGCGTGGCAAATACCAGCCGCGCCGCGACATGGATCCACAGGCGCTGGAAGAGCTGGCGCAGTCGATCAAGTCGCAAGGCGTGATGCAGCCGATCGTGGTTCGCCCGATTGGCGGTGGCCGTTTTGAGATCATCGCCGGTGAACGCCGCTGGCGCGCCAGCCAGCAGGCCGGGCAGGAAACCATCCCGGCAATGGTCCGTGATGTGCCGGATGAAACTGCGATCGCCATTGCGCTGATCGAGAACATCCAGCGTGAAGACCTGAACCCGATCGAGGAAGCAGTCGCCTTGCAGCGCCTGCAGCAGGAATTCCAGCTCACTCAACAACAGGTTGCCGAGGCTGTGGGTAAGTCTCGCGTGACTGTGGCTAACCTGTTGCGGCTTATTGCACTGCCGGAAGTCATCAAGACCATGCTGTCCCACGGTGACCTGGAAATGGGTCATGCCCGGGCTTTGCTCGGTCTGCCGGACAATCAGCAGGTGGAAGGGGCGCGACATGTTGTCGCACGCGGCCTGACTGTGCGCCAGACTGAAGCACTGGTTCGCCAGTGGTTGAGTGGTAAACCGGAGCCTGTGGAAGCGGCCAAACCCGACCCGGATATCGCCCGGCTCGAACAGCGTCTGGCCGAGCGCCTAGGCTCTGCGGTGCAGATTCGCCACGGGAAGAAGGGAAAAGGTCAGTTGGTGATCGGTTACAACTCCCTCGATGAGCTTCAAGGTGTGCTCGCACACATCCGCTGAAACATTTCCTCATGTAGCGCGCAGTCGGAAATCACTACCTGACAGTTGAATAGGGGCAGAACCGCCCCTATACTCTGCGCGCATTTTGTCGGCACAAATTATGCCAAGTTATTGAATTTCGGCAGCCGACCATTGGAGAGCAATCGTGATGGAAACCCGCAAGCCAAACCGCCTGCCGTTCCATCGCCTGGCGGTTTTTCCGGTGTTGATGGCTCAATTTGTCGTTTTGCTCATTGCCGCTTTGGCGCTCTGGCAATGGCACGGAGTCGTTGCCGGATACTCGGGACTTTGCGGAGGCCTGATAGCCTTGCTGCCCAATGTTTATTTCGCTCACAAGGCATTTCGGTTTTCCGGCGCCCGAGCAGCCCAGTCCATCGTCCGGTCATTTTATGCCGGCGAGGCAGGCAAACTGATTTTGACGGCAGTGCTGTTTGCACTGGTGTTTGCAGGTGTGAAGCCATTGGCGCCGATCGCAGTATTCGGCGCTTTCGTGCTGACTCAGTCGGTCAGCTGGTTCGCTCCCCTGCTGATGAGAACAAGACTTTCGAGACCTTAGGGCGTTTGAGGCAACCATGGCAGAAACAACCGCTTCGGGCTATATCCAGCACCACTTGCAGAACCTGACCTTCGGTCAGCTACCTAACGGCGGCTGGGGCTTTGCCCACACCGCAGCAGAAGCCAAGGAAATGGGCTTCTGGGCTTTCCACGTCGATACCCTCGGCTGGTCGGTCGCGCTGGGTCTGATCTTCGTTCTTCTTTTCCGCATGGCGGCAAAGAAAGCGACTTCGGGTCAGCCAGGTGCTTTGCAGAACTTCGTTGAAGTATTGGTCGAATTCGTCGATGGCAGCGTGAAAGACAGCTTCCATGGCCGTAGCCCGGTGATCGCACCGCTGGCACTGACCATCTTCGTCTGGGTGTTCCTGATGAACGCCGTCGACCTGGTACCGGTCGACTGGATTCCTCAGTTGGCCATCCTGATCACCGGCGACCACCACATCCCGTTCCGCGCCGTGTCGACTACCGACCCGAACGCGACCCTGGGCATGGCGTTCTCGGTTTTCGCACTGATCATTTTCTATAGCATCAAGGTCAAGGGCATCGGCGGCTTCATCGGCGAACTGACCCTGCACCCGTTCGGCAGCAAGAACATCTTCGTTCAGGCCCTGCTGATCCCGGTGAACTTCCTGCTGGAATTCGTGACTCTGATCGCCAAACCGATCTCTCTGGCTCTGCGTCTGTTCGGCAACATGTATGCCGGCGAGCTGGTGTTCATTCTGATCGCTGTGATGTTCGGCAGCGGCCTGCTCTGGCTGAGCGGCCTGGGCGTTGTTCTGCAGTGGGCGTGGGCGGTGTTCCACATCCTGATCATCACCCTGCAGGCGTTCATCTTCATGATGCTGACCATCGTCTACCTGTCGATGGCGCACGAAGAAAACCATTAAGAGCAGCCTCGGCTGATCTGATGTCCCTCCCGGTCAAACGGGAGGGGGCTCTTAAACGGGCCTCTGAAACGATTTGTTTTACCGCTTTAATCTAAAAAACCTAAACCATACGACGTAAAAGTCGGGAGGAAAGATGGAAACTGTAGTTGGTCTAACCGCTATCGCTGTTGCACTGTTGATCGGCCTGGGCGCACTGGGTACCGCAATTGGTTTCGGCCTGCTGGGCGGCAAGTTCCTGGAAGGCGCAGCGCGTCAGCCAGAAATGGTTCCAATGCTGCAAGTTAAAATGTTCATCGTTGCCGGTCTGCTCGACGCCGTAACCATGATCGGTGTTGGTATCGCTCTGTTCTTCACCTTTGCGAACCCGTTCGTTGGTCAGATCGCTGGCTGATTACCCGGATTCTTCCGAGTAATTTGGTGTGATGGACAACGTAACTGCGAGGTGTTGGCGTGAACATTAATGCGACCCTGATTGGCCAGTCCGTTGCGTTCCTGATTTTTGTACTGTTCTGCATGAAGTATGTATGGCCTCCGGTCATCGCTGCTCTGCACGAACGTCAAAAGAAGATCGCTGATGGTCTGGACGCTGCCAGCCGTGCAGCTCGCGACCTGGAGTTGGCCCAAGAGAAAGCGGGTCAGCAACTGCGCGAAGCGAAAGCTCAGGCAGCTGAAATCATCGAGCAAGCCAAGAAACGCGGTAACCAGATTGTCGAAGAGGCTGTTGAAAAAGCCCGTGTCGACGCTGACCGTGTGAAGGTTCAGGCTCAAGCCGAGATCGAACAGGAACTGAACAGTGTCAAAGACAAGCTGCGCGCCCAAGTGGGCTTGCTGGCTGTCGGCGGCGCCGAGAAGATCCTGGGTGCCACAATCGATCAAAACGCGCACGCAGAGCTGGTTAACCAACTGGCTGCTGAAATCTAAGCGAGGGCGATCATGGCAGAACTGACCACGTTGGCCCGACCTTACGCTAAGGCGGCCTTCGAGCACGCTCAGGCCCACCAGCAACTGGCCAATTGGTCAGCCATGCTCGGCCTGGCTGCAGCGGTGTCACAAGATGACACCATGCAGCGCGTGCTCAAGGCCCCGCGACTGACGAGCGCAGAGAAGGCCGCCACGTTCATTGACGTGTGCGGCGACAAGTTTGATGCCAAGGCACAGAACTTCATCAATGTCGTTGCCGAAAACGACCGTCTCCCGCTTCTGCCGGAGATCGCCGCTCTGTTCGACCTGTACAAGGCCGAACAAGAGAAATCGGTAGACGTTGAAGTGACCAGTGCTTTTGCATTGAACCAAGAACAGCAAGACAAACTCGCCAAGGTTCTCAGTGCACGACTCAACCGGGAAGTGCGCCTGCAAGTTGCGGAGGATGCTGCCCTTATAGGTGGTGTCGTAATCCGCGCCGGCGACCTGGTTATCGATGGCTCGATTCGCGGCAAAATCGCGAAACTTGCCGAAGCATTGAAATCTTGAGTTTGAAGGGGCAGCAGAGCAATGCAGCAACTCAATCCTTCCGAAATAAGTGAAATTATCAAGGGCCGCATCGACAAGCTCGATGTGACCTCCCAAGCCCGTAACGAAGGCACTGTCGTCAGCGTATCTGACGGCATCGTGCGGATTCACGGTCTGGCCGACGTCATGTACGGCGAGATGATCGAGTTTCCGGGCGGCGTCTACGGTATGGCCCTCAACCTGGAGCAAGACTCCGTAGGTGCCGTTGTACTGGGCTCCTACCAGTCTCTGGCTGAAGGCATGAGCGCCAAGTGCACCGGCCGCATCCTCGAAGTTCCGGTTGGCAAGGAACTGCTGGGTCGCGTAGTCGACGCACTGGGTAACCCTGTTGACGGCAAAGGTCCACTGGGCAACACCGAGACCGACGCGGTCGAGAAAGTTGCACCGGGCGTGATCTGGCGTAAGTCGGTAGACCAGCCTGTACAGACTGGCTACAAGGCTGTCGATGCCATGATCCCTGTCGGCCGTGGCCAGCGTGAGCTGATCATCGGTGACCGTCAGATCGGTAAAACCGCTCTGGCGATCGACGCGATCATCAACCAGAAAGACAGCGGCATTTTCTGCGTCTACGTAGCCATCGGTCAGAAGCAATCGACCATCGCCAACGTGGTTCGCAAGCTGGAAGAAAACGGCGCCCTGGCCAACACGATCATCGTGGCTGCCAGTGCTTCGGAATCTCCTGCGCTGCAATTCCTGGCACCGTACTCCGGTTGCACCATGGGTGAATTCTTCCGCGACCGCGGTGAAGACGCGCTGATCGTTTATGACGATCTGTCCAAGCAGGCAGTGGCTTACCGCCAGATTTCCCTGCTGCTGCGCCGTCCACCAGGCCGTGAAGCTTACCCAGGCGACGTGTTCTATCTCCACTCCCGTCTGCTGGAGCGCGCATCCCGCGTTTCGGAAGAGTACGTAGAGAAGTTCACCAACGGCGCAGTGACCGGCAAAACCGGTTCCCTGACCGCACTGCCGATCATCGAAACCCAGGCTGGCGACGTTTCCGCGTTCGTTCCGACCAACGTGATTTCCATCACCGACGGTCAGATCTTCCTGGAATCGGCCATGTTCAACTCGGGCATCCGCCCTGCAGTGAACGCCGGTGTTTCGGTATCCCGTGTGGGTGGTGCCGCTCAGACCAAGATCATCAAGAAGCTGTCCGGTGGTATCCGTACCGCTCTGGCTCAGTACCGTGAACTGGCGGCATTCGCCCAGTTCGCTTCTGACCTGGACGAAGCGACCCGTAAGCAACTTGAGCATGGTCAGCGCGTTACCGAGCTGATGAAGCAGAAGCAATACGCACCAATGTCGATCGCTGACATGGCGCTGTCGCTGTATGCCGCTGAGCGTGGGTTCCTGACTGACATTGAAATCGCCAAGATCGGCAGCTTCGAACAAGCGCTGATTGCTTTCTTCAACCGCGATCACGCCGATTTGATGGCCAAGATCAACGTTAAAGGTGACTTCAATGACGAAATCGACGCTGGCATGAAAGCCGGTATCGAGAAGTTCAAGGCCACCCAAACCTGGTAAGCCGCAGCGGGAGCCGCGAGGCTCCCGCTTGCTAACCTGATAGGTGTTACATGGCAGGCGCAAAAGAGATTCGCAGTAAGATTGCGAGCATCAAAAGCACGCAAAAAATTACCAGCGCCATGGAAAAAGTGGCGGTCAGCAAAATGCGCAAGGCACAAATGCGCATGGCTGCTAGCCGTCCTTATGCGGAACGTATCCGCCAGGTAATTGGGCATCTGGCCAACGCCAACCCGGAATACCGCCACCCGTTCATGATCGACCGCGAAGTAAAGCGTGCAGGTTATGTCGTAGTGAGCAGTGACCGTGGTCTGTGCGGCGGCTTGAACACCAACCTGTTCAAGGCCCTGGTCAAGGACATGGCGGTAAACCGCGAAAACGGCGTCGAGATTGATCTGTGTGTCGTTGGTAGCAAGGGTGCGGCCTTTTTCCGTAACTTCGGCGGTAACGTCGTTGCAGCTATCAGCCACCTGGGTGAAGAGCCGTCGATCAATGATCTGATCGGCAGCGTCAAGGTGATGCTGGATGCCTACCTGGACGGCCGTATTGATCGCCTGTCCGTGGTGTCCAACAAGTTCATCAACACCATGACGCAACAGCCTACCGTGGAGCAGTTGATTCCACTGGTGGCAACCCCGGATCAGGATCTCAAGCACCACTGGGACTATCTCTACGAACCGGACGCCAAAGAGCTGCTTGACGGCTTGATGGTCCGTTACGTCGAGTCGCAGGTCTACCAGGCGGTGGTCGAGAACAACGCGGCTGAACAAGCTGCGCGGATGATCGCGATGAAGAACGCTACCGACAACGCCGGTGATTTGATCAGCGATTTGCAGCTGATCTACAACAAGGCGCGTCAGGCTGCGATCACCCAAGAGATCTCGGAAATCGTCGGCGGCGCTGCCGCGGTTTAACGGTTCAAATATTCAGAGGATCCAGCTATGAGTAGCGGACGTATCGTTCAAATCATCGGCGCCGTTATCGACGTGGAATTTCCACGCGACAGCGTACCGAGCATCTACAACGCGCTGAAAGTAGTGAGCGCGGCCGAAACCACTCTGGAAGTTCAGCAACAGCTGGGCGACGGCGTGGTTCGCACCATTGCGATGGGTTCCACCGAGGGCTTGAAGCGCGGTCTGGAAGTTACCGATTCTGGCGCAGCCATCTCCGTACCGGTCGGTAAAGCGACCCTGGGCCGGATCATGGACGTCCTGGGTAACCCGATCGACGAAGCTGGTCCGATCGACACCGAAGAGCGTTGGGGCATTCACCGTCCAGCGCCTTCGTTCGCTGAACAGGCAGGCGGCAACGACCTGCTGGAAACCGGCATCAAGGTTATCGACCTGGTTTGCCCGTTCGCCAAGGGCGGTAAAGTCGGTCTGTTCGGTGGTGCCGGTGTAGGCAAAACCGTAAACATGATGGAACTGATCCGTAACATCGCCATCGAGCACAGCGGTTATTCCGTGTTCGCCGGTGTGGGTGAGCGTACTCGTGAGGGTAACGACTTCTACCACGAGATGAAGGACTCCAACGTTCTGGACAAAGTGGCACTGGTTTACGGTCAGATGAACGAGCCGCCGGGAAACCGTCTGCGCGTAGCTCTGACCGGCCTGACCATGGCCGAGAAGTTCCGTGACGAAGGTAACGACGTTCTGTTGTTCGTCGACAACATCTACCGTTACACCCTGGCCGGTACTGAAGTATCCGCACTGCTGGGCCGTATGCCTTCGGCAGTAGGTTATCAGCCGACTCTGGCTGAAGAGATGGGCGTGCTGCAAGAGCGCATCACTTCGACCAAGCAAGGTTCGATTACTTCGATCCAGGCGGTATACGTACCTGCGGACGACTTGACTGACCCGTCGCCAGCTACCACCTTCGCCCACTTGGACGCCACCGTCGTTCTGTCCCGTGACATCGCTTCCCTGGGTATCTACCCGGCGGTAGACCCACTGGACTCGACTTCGCGTCAGCTGGATCCGAACGTGATCGGCAACGAGCACTACGAAACCGCTCGCGGTGTTCAGTACGTGCTGCAGCGCTACAAAGAGCTGAAGGACATCATTGCGATCCTGGGTATGGACGAGCTGTCGGAAGCCGACAAGCAGTTGGTAAACCGTGCTCGTAAGATCCAGCGCTTCTTGTCGCAGCCGTTCTTCGTGGCTGAAGTCTTCACCGGTGCTTCGGGTAAATACGTTTCCCTGAAAGACACCATTGCTGGCTTCAAAGGCATCCTCAACGGTGACTACGACCACCTGCCAGAACAAGCGTTCTACATGGTTGGCGGCATCGAAGAAGCGATCGAGAAAGCCAAGAAACTGTAATCCCGGCGCCCGGCAACGGGCGCTAATTTAGGTTGAGGCAATCAGATGGCTATGACAGTCCATTGCGATATCGTCAGCGCGGAAGGGGAAATCTTTTCCGGCCTGGTCGAGATGGTGATTGCGCACGGTGCACTGGGTGATCTTGGTATCGCTCTGGGTCACGCGCCGCTGATCACTAATCTGAAGCCAGGTCCGATCCGCCTGATCAAGCAAGGCGGGGAAACCGAGGTGTTCTACATCTCCGGTGGTTTCCTCGAGGTTCAGCCGAACATGGTCAAGGTTCTTGCCGACACTGTGCAACGTGCCGCCGACCTGGATGAAGCTCAGGCTCAAGCAGCCCTCAAGGCTGCCGAAGCTGCTCTGCACGAGAAGAGCGCAGATTTCGATTACGGAGCTGCGTCCGCACGTCTGGCCGAGGCTGCAGCTCAGCTGCGCACCGTCCAGCAGATCCGCAAGAAGTTTGGCGGTTAATCCGTCAGCCACTTGTTGTGTGATTGATAAAAAAGGGTAGCCTCGGCTACCCTTTTTTCTTTTCCGATTTTTACAACCCGGTCGCAGTTGCTGACCACCCAGGATTGGTAGCCAGTCATGTCTCTCGAAATCGTTATCCTCGCGGCCGGTCAAGGCACCCGTATGCGTTCGGCGTTGCCGAAAGTGCTGCATCCGGTCGCCGGCAATTCCATGCTTGGCCATGTTATCCACAGCGCGCGGCAGCTTGATCCGCAGCGCATTCACGTCGTGATCGGCCACGGTGCCGATGTGGTGCGCGAGCGCCTCGCGGCTGACGATCTGAATTTCGTGCTGCAGGACAAGCAATTGGGCACCGGTCATGCAACGGCTCAGGCTGTGCCGTTCATCACCGCCGATACCGTGCTGATTCTCTACGGTGATGTGCCGCTGATCGAAGTCGAAACCCTGCAGCGTCTGCTCAAGCACGTCGTACCGGGGCAGATGGGCCTGTTGACGGTAGAGCTCGAAGATCCGACCGGTTACGGCCGTATCGTGCGCGACGCGAACGGCAAGGTTGCCGCCATCGTTGAGCATAAAGATGCCAGCGAAGCTCAGCGCGCAATCACCGAAGGCAACACCGGCATCCTCGCCGTTCCGGCCAATCGTCTGGCTGACTGGATGGGCCGCCTGTCGAACAACAACGCACAGGGCGAGTACTACCTGACCGACGTGATCGAAATGGCGGTCAACGATGGCCTCGTGGTCGCCACTGAACAACCGCACGACCCGATGGAAGTGCAGGGCGCCAACGATCGCAAGCAACTCTCCGAGCTGGAGCGACACTACCAGTTGCGCGCCGGCCGCCGGCTGATGGCGCAAGGCGTGACCCTGCGTGACCCGGCGCGTTTCGATGTGCGCGGTGAAGTGACCGTTGGTCGCGATGTGCTGATTGACGTCAACGTGATTCTCGAAGGCAACGTTGTTATTGAAGACGACGTGGTGATCGGCCCGAACTGTGTAATCAAGGACAGCACCTTGCGCAAAGGCGTGGTGATCAAGGCCAACAGCCACATCGAAGGTGCGGTTCTCGGTGAAGGCAGCGATGCCGGTCCGTTCGCCCGTCTGCGCCCGGGCACAGTGCTGGAAGCACGCGCACATGTGGGTAACTTCGTCGAACTGAAAAACGCCCGCATGGGCGAGGGCGCCAAGGCCGGGCATCTGACCTACCTGGGCGATGCCGAAATTGGCGCACGCACGAATATCGGCGCGGGCACCATCACCTGCAACTACGATGGCGCCAACAAGTGGAAAACCGTGTTGGGCGAGGACGTGTTCATCGGCTCCAACAACTCGCTGGTGGCGCCTGTGGATATCTCGGCCGGTGCAACCACGGCGGCCGGTTCGACCATCACGCAGAATGTGGATAACGCCCAGTTGGCCGTTGGTCGCGCGCGGCAAAAGAATATCGATGGCTGGAAGCGGCCGGAGAAGATCAAGAATAACTGAGTTATCCACAGCTGCACTTAATGCTTGAATCCAAATGTGGGAGCGGGCTTGCTCGCGAATGCGGTGTTTCAGTTTCACATTTCAGTGACTGACCCTCCGCATTCGCGAGCAAGCCCGCTCCCACATTCGTCTGGGTCGTTTCTAAAATTTTCGATCTGTCGCTTGACGATTTATGGCCGATAGGTTTTGATTGCTTCCGTTATCTTTCGAATCGAAACTTAAGACGCCATGTCGAAACGCAACACGCCCCAACGCCGGCACAACATCCTCGCCTTGCTCAATGAGCAGGGCGAAGTCAGTGTGGATGAACTGGCCAAGCGCTTCGAAACATCGGAAGTTACGATCCGCAAGGATCTGGCCGCGCTGGAAAGCCATGGACTGTTGCTGCGCCGTTACGGCGGGGCGATCACCATGCCGCAGGAACTGGTGGCAGAACCCGGCCAGAGCGTTTCGAAATACAAACAGGCAATTGCCCGCGCTGCCGTCAAACGCATTCGCGAGCACGCCCGCATCATCATCGACAGCGGCAGCACCACCGCTGCGATGATTCCCGAGCTTGGCCTGCAGCCGGGCCTGGTGGTCATGACCAACTCCCTGCACGTTGCCAACGCCTTGAGCGAACTCGAACACGAGCCGGTGCTGCTGATGACCGGCGGCACCTGGGATCCGCATTCGGAGTCCTTCCAGGGCCAGGTCGCCGAGCAGGTACTACGCTCTTACGACTTCGACCAGTTGTTTATCGGCGCCGATGGCATCGATCTGGTGCGCGGTACCACCACGTTCAATGAACTGCTCGGTTTGAGCCGGGTGATGGCCGACGTGGCGCGGGAAGTGATCGTGATGGTCGAGGCCGACAAGATCGGCCGCAAGATTCCCAACCTGGAGCTGCCGTGGAGCAGCGTCCATACCCTCATTACCGATGATCGCCTGCCTATCGACGCACGCGATCAGATTCAGGCCCGCGGTATCACCGTGATTTGCGCGGCTGTCAGTCAGGAGAAATAAGCATGTGTGGAATTGTTGGCGCAGTTGCTGAACGTAATATCACCGCCATCCTGCTCGAAGGCCTCAAGCGCCTTGAATACCGTGGCTATGACAGTGCCGGCGTGGCGGTTTTCACTAACGATGAAAAGCTTGAGCGCATGCGCCGTCCGGGCAAGGTCAGCGAACTCGAAGCAGCGCTGGCCGCACAGCCGCTCGTTGGCCGTCTCGGTATCGCCCACACCCGTTGGGCCACCCACGGCGCACCGTGCGAGCGTAACGCGCACCCGCATTTTTCCGGCGATATCGCCGTGGTGCACAACGGCATCATCGAAAACCACGAAGCCCTGCGTGAGCAACTGAAAGCGCTGGGTTACGTGTTCACTTCGGACACCGACACCGAAGTCATCGCTCACCTGCTGAACCACAAACTCAAGGATCAGCCTGACCTGACCGTCGCGCTCAAAGCCACGGTCAAGGAACTGCACGGTGCCTACGGTCTGGCCGTGATCAATGCACAGCAACCGGATCGCCTGGTTGCCGCACGCAGTGGCAGCCCGTTGGTGATCGGCCTGGGCCTGGGCGAGAATTTCCTCGCTTCCGACCAGTTGGCCCTGCGCCAGGTCACTGACCGCTTCATGTACCTGGAAGAAGGTGATATCGCCGAAATTCGCCGCGATAGCGTGCAGATCTGGGACGTTGATGGCAAAACCGTCGAGCGCCAGACCGTGCAGTACAGTGATGGTGCCGAAGCTGCCGACAAGGGCGAGTTCCGCCACTACATGCTCAAGGAAATCCATGAGCAACCGTCTGTGGTACAGCGCACCCTCGAAGGTCGTCTGAGCCCGAACCAAGTGCTGGTTCAGGCTTTCGGTCCACAGGCTGCCGAGCTGTTCGCCAAAGTGCGCAACGTGCAGATCGTCGCCTGCGGTACCAGCTATCACGCCGGCATGGTTGCGCGTTACTGGCTCGAAGAACTGGCCGGTATTCCGTGCCAGGTCGAAGTCGCCAGCGAATTCCGCTACCGCAAGGTGGTGGTGCAGCCAGACACCCTGTTCGTGACCATCTCGCAGTCCGGCGAAACCGCCGACACCCTGGCCGCGCTGCGTAACGCCAAAGAGCTAGGCTTCCTCGCCAGCCTGGCAATCTGCAACGTCGGCATCAGCTCGCTGGTGCGTGAGTCCGACCTGACTCTGCTGACCCAGGCCGGTCGCGAAATCGGCGTGGCCTCGACCAAAGCGTTCACCACGCAACTGGTTGGCCTGTTGCTGCTGACCCTGTCTCTGGGTCAGGTGCGCGGGACCTTGGGCAAAGACGTCGAAGCCACGTTGGTGGAAGAGCTGCGTCGCTTGCCGACTCGTCTGGGCGAAGCGCTGGCGATGGACAGCACGGTGGAAAAGATCGCCGAACTGTTCGCCGAAAAGAACCACACCCTGTTCCTCGGCCGTGGCGCGCAATTCCCGGTGGCGATGGAGGGCGCCTTGAAGCTCAAGGAAATCTCCTACATCCACGCCGAAGCCTACCCGGCCGGTGAACTGAAACACGGTCCGTTGGCGCTTGTGGATAACGACATGCCGGTGGTCACCGTGGCGCCGAACAACGAACTGCTGGAGAAGCTCAAGTCCAACCTGCAGGAAGTCCGTGCCCGTGGCGGTGAACTGATCGTGTTCGCCGACGAGAAAGCCGGGATGACCAACGGCGAAGGCACCCACGTGGTGCAGATGCCGCACATCCACGACATCCTCTCGCCGATCCTCTACACCATCCCGCTGCAGTTGTTGTCCTACTACGTCGCCGTGCTCAAGGGCACCGACGTCGACCAGCCGCGCAACCTGGCGAAGTCGGTGACGGTGGAATAAGTTATCCACAGCTGATAATGACCCGTGTGTGCAATAAATAAAGGTTGTCACAAGTAAATAAACCTTGTCACAAAGAAATAAAGGTTGTCACAGCTACGGTCGCCTCCCTACGTCGGGGAAGCGGCCGCAGTTTCTAATGAGGTTCACAATCTATTTTTGGGGTTGTGCTTCCTGATGCCCAGTGCTGCGACTCGAGAGCGTGGGATCTCCCTTCCCCTATCAGCAATGCCCCTCCCAGGGTGCTGCCACGTAATTTAGGTAGTCCGGTTAGCCAACGGCGATCACAAGCTTGCTGAAGAGATTGAACTCCTAAAGAAAATTCGCCCGCACTCGGTGATCACCACCAACTACGACCAGCTTCTCGAACGATTTTTTCCTGATTACGAGCCCATCATTGGTCAGCGGATCCTCTACGCTAATCATTCGAGTATCGGTGAGATCTTCAAGATCCACGGCTGTGCCTCTCAGCCCGAAAGCATTGTGCTAACCCGGGCAGACTATGAGGAGTTTGTGAAACGTAAGAAATACCTGTCGGCGAAGCTTCTGGCGTTCTTCGCTGAGCACCCGCTGGTGTTCATCGGGTATCGAGCTGAAGATCCGAATATCAAAGCCATCCTCGCCGACATCGATGAAATCCTTTCGGAGGAAGGCAAGCTAATCCCTAACATTTACATTTTGGAGTGGGACGACCGGGACATGTCGGAAGAGTATCCGCGTCGCGAGCGTCTCATACCCGTATGCGATCACCGCAGCGTGATAATCAAAAGTATCGTTGCCAGGGATTTTAGCTGGGTCTACTCGGCGTTCAGCGCGAACGAAGCGCTGCAGAATGTGAACCCTAGACTTCTAAGGGCGTTGCTGGCACGTGCCTACCAGCTCGTGAGGACCGATATTCCTCGGAACCCGATCCAAGTGGATTACGGGGTTCTTGCGAATGTGACAGAGGCTGATGGAGAGCTGGCCAAGCTCTATGGCATTGCAGATGGTGCTGACGGGCTGGCATTCAATCTCAATTTTCCATACACGCTTACAACGGCGGGCCAGGCAATGGGTTACAAATACTGGCATGCGTGCGACCGGCTTATGACAACAATCGCGGAAACGACTGGCGTCGACATCAAGAGCTTCGACAACAAGTATCACTGCGCAATCATGAACGGCGCAGAGGTGCAGTCACATCGATACTCGGATGCACTCATAGAGCTACTGGAAAAGGTGCGATCAGGTCATGAGTACGCTGCCGAGGTGATACGGGAGGCTGAGTTGAAAGGGCACCGGCCGTAGGCAGAGTAATCCTAGACCAGCCGCATTGCGGCAGGTTTGCCTTAGATTTATCCGAGATTTCAGACATGCGGCGCGATATCATTATGCTGCTATGTTAAAAAGTAGCCTGCCTCGTCCATGAGCGGACGTCGCCTCAGCCAATGCCGAAATATGGATATTTCAATGCGACCCCTAGCCCCCTCGCGGCCCTACGCCCTCTTTCTTTTTACCCAGACTCTGCACGCTATTCATCCGAGCGAGCATGATGGTGCGCGCGATCAATTTGGACTGAAGAGCTCCTTATGAATTATTTCACCGAAACGGCCGCGAACATCCTAGGTAACAACAAGCTTCGTACGCCTCAAATCGAGGCATACATAAAAGCGCAGGAGCACTTTGGCAGCTCTCCAGAGGAGGACGCCCTGATCGTTCTCCCTACAGGTACTGGCAAGACTGGTTTGATCTCTATTGTGCCGTTTGGTCTGGCCAACGGGCGCGTCCTGATCATTACCCCAGGGCTTGTGACGAAGCAAAGTATCCGGAAGACCCAAGAGGCACTTGAAGACAATTTCTGGATCAATTTTGATGTGATTTTTAGCGCTGATGATTTGCCCATCACCTGCGAGTACAACTCTGAAACGCTAATGACCAGTCTTGAGCAAAGTCATTTCGTCTACTCCAACATTCAGCAAATCCATAGCGATCGGAGCACTGCCCTCACCAACCGTGTGCCGACTGATTTCTTTGATCTCATCATCATCGATGAAGCCCACCACGCGCCGGCAGATACTTGGCAGAAGACATTGAATCACTTCTCCAAGGCGAAGAAGCTTTTTGTCACTGGGACTCCGTTCCGAGGTGACAAGCAGGAAGTGCCAGGAAAGCTTATCCATGAAACGCCTCTCTCAGAAGTGATGAGAGATAGGTATGTGAAATGGCTTCGGAAAGAGACCGTGAACGCACACGAGCTCTACTTCACGCTCGCAGAGGAGCCAGGGGTTCGATTCTCTAAAGACCAGGTACTGGCCTTCAGGGATCGTGAGTGGGTTGAGCGTAGTGTCGCCCTGTCTAAAGAGTGCTCGCTAGACGTCATTGATCAAAGCATTAGTAACCTGAACGAACTGAGAAAGGCCTCTCCAAAAGTCCCTCACAAGATTCTCGCCGTCGGCTGCAGCATCACACATGCTGAGGATCTTCGAACCTGGTATGAGTCTAAGAACCTGACTGCTGCCATTGTTCACAGCGACATGGAGCCAAGTGATATTGAGTCGGCGTTCAGGGTGATCGACAACCATCAATGCGATGTAGTCATCTCTGTGAACATGCTGATGGAAGGCTACGATCATCGATACTTGACGGTGCTCGCGCTGTTTCGTCCGTACCGCAGTATTAACGCCTTCGCCCAAATTGTAGGTCGTGTTTTGCGGGCAATCCCAGAAGAAGAAATTACCGCCTTCGAGATTGATAACAATGCCGTGGTGATTTATCACGAAGAAACCGGGCTTGACGCAATGTGGAGCGCATTTCAGAAAGAGGTCGACCGGGCCAAGCATCAACGCACGAAAGAATACGCAATCACTGACGAGGAATACGTCAGGAAGGAGCAGGCGTTGGCAGGTGTTTCCTCATCCTCAGCCTTCGTGAGTGACCAGGACTCATATCTGGAAGACCTCGACTTCAACAAAATCTTTTCTGCAAAGAGAGCCGAGATTGACTCTATCGCAACCCAGAAAGTCCAGGCGCTACCAGGCATTGAGGGCTACGATGAGGACGTATTGGCACAGTTGAAGAATGTCTTCATCAGCGCTGAAACGAAGAAAGCTGCCCAGATTATCGATCCGAATCTCGTTGCCAAACGGCCAGAGATTGCTCGCAGACAGCTGCGCGAAATCCTGACCAAAAAGGCTCAAGATGAGGTCGCTACCTTGCTTAGCGACTTAGGTCTCGATGAAAAAGCATCGACCCTTTATCCGAAATTTAGGAACCATCTGCCTGTAGCCAAGGTGAATATGCCTAATGACGGTATACTGGTGAGCTTTATCAACGCCAAACTCGCGAAGAAATTCGGGAAGGTCGCTGAACGCGACAACAGCTCACTCTCCAAGTCAATCGAGCACGTGGAGGTGATCATGGTAGAACTTAGAGGTATGCTGAAATGAGTCTTGAATCCATCAAATTGCTTGTTGACGAGCTCACGACTCTCCACGTAACTCGTGGCGTTCAGCCTAGCGAACTCATCGACAATATCTTTGAAGACGACTACGTTGAGTCCGCTTCTCGAAAAACTCAGAGTGGCATCGTCTTCGAAATTACCTTCATGGAAACAGACGATGACGGTCGTGCAAGCAAGGTGACCATGAGGTACACCTACGATCAGCGTCGTTACCTTGTACTTGTGGAACAGAAGGTTGCAGCGAAGAAATTCAGCGTTCAATGGGATCGTTCCGTAGCGATCCATGATCGCGTGACGAAACTTGAGACGTCTCTATACGAGAAGCTGCCTCAGGATCAGGTCCAAGAAATCCTTTCAACTATGCCAGAAGATTTCGCGAAGCAATTCCCGCAGCTGAAACTCGCTGCCTGATTCGCATCCCGCGGCTCGACTATCTGTCGAGCTTTTGAAATGCATGCGAATAACCCCCGCGCCTAATCAGGATCAATCCTGTAAGGCGCATCTGGGGGATGGTGTTGGTGCCGCCGTCGAATTGACCTAGTTGCTGAGATGTCATTGACCCAGTCTTATTCCTTGCGAACCATCGGCTGTGCTGAAGTTGGTCCGGTCGGATGTGGGTCAGTGTTGCATTGGCACGTGGATCAATTCGGCGGAAGCGTCAACAGGTAGTTTCAAGTTGGTTGATCTTCGGCTCTGAATCACCCGGTTTTCTAGAAAATATCAGTTCGAAGTTGGATCACCAAACTTCGGCATTTTCCTGCCTAATTGTGAGATATGGGTATGTCTACGTACTGACGCGGCTGCCTACCCAGAAGGCCAGTGAGATCGGGCAGATGTTACCGCATCAGTGGATACTGGCCTGACTCACGTAAGGTGGGTTGGGTGGACGCTTAAGGGAGTTTGAGAAAGCCGCTGATTGAGCTGTCACGTGCTCACTGCGGGCTATCCGAGTAATGCCTCAGTGATATCATCGCTCTCGTTTTCGTCGAACATCTTGAAGCGATAGCTACAGCCGGTCAGGGAGACTAGATTAGATCCTTTAACCCTCATGGCTCGTACAGGCCTATCCGCTTTGCAAAAAAGCCGCGAGGAGCATTGGATGAATCGCCCTGAGTTAATGCTTACCAATCTGAATCGAGTCGTCCGTGAATTGCGTGGAGCGATCACCTATCTCGAAGATGATGAATTGAATATCCAGATGGATGCGGTAATTCGACGCCTCTTCCTCGCAGAGCTCTTGGCGAAAGAGCATTTGATAGCTATTGGTGGTTCTCAAGGGGCGGGCAAGACCACGCTGATCAGATTGATGTACGACCTGCACCACAATGAGGAGTCTCCCGAGACGGGTTGGTTGCCGGCCAACTCAGGTCGGGGTGAGCGCATGTCGGTGCTGATTCTGGAAGATGACGCCGTGGAGCAGGCTCAAGGTTATCTTCGCGTGCTTGAAGCTAATCCAGCTCGGCCTGGTCATGTCCAAATTGTCGAGCGAAAAGCCGAGTCTCGGGAGGAGTTCCGCAAAGCCAGCGGCGGTCTACTGGAACACGTGATGCTGGCGGTATTGAAAGTGCCGCGGCGCTACTTCAACCATAACGGTCAGGGCTTCATGTTGATGCCCGGATACGAGCTGATGCACGACGAAAATCAATCTTGGCAAACGCTCATGCGCCAGGTGCTGGTCGCATCTGCGGGCAGAGTTATCGTGACCGACGAACTTCGTCTTTCTAATGCCTCACAACTGGCTATTCAACGCGATCTGCATACGAGCCAGCTAATTGGCACTGCCCCGCTGATTATCGTTACGAAAACCGAAGGCCATGCCGGCGCTCCACTCAAGCTGGAGGAGCTGCGCAATAACGCAGGAGAGGCCTTCGCTATTGCGCCCGAGCATCGTGATCGTCTGATCCTCTGCACAGGCTCGAGTGAAAGCAGTGTTGAGCAATGGCGCCCGCAGTTGATTGAGGCGTTGGCAAATGTGCACGAAACCACCCCGGTCAATCGCGAGCGACAGTTGCAGCAGTTGGAGAAGTTGCTTAATCAAGATCTCAACTACACGTTGGCTGGCATTCGAAGCAAGTTCACGTTGCATGCCGCGGTGGAGCAGAACAGTGGGCATCAAATTATTCAGGAAGCCCTGGAGGTTTTTGATCAAGCACGAGACAGCCTGCGTGATGAGTACAAGAGGGGGTTGAGGCAATCTCTGAGCGTTCACCACGATGACGCTAAAGATTGTATGGAAACACTCCTGATTAACAACCATGAGGGACTGATCAACAAAATCGCCAACGTCTTCGATACCTTCACCGAGAAACAGGTCAATCTGAATGGTGATATCAAGAGGGCATGGGCAGAGCCAGGCAATTACCTGGACGCCCATATCGATGTGCTTGGCAAGCTTACGGGCAGAAAGCTGGGTGCGCCCCAGGCATTCATTGAGCGCATTGAGTCGAAGGGCGGATTAACCAATCACGTTGCCCGTTTGGGTTACAGCGATGATCAGGGGAACGCCGCAGAGTGGAGCAAGATTGCGCCGCATACATTGGACAACCTGGCCGTGTTGTTTTACCCAGGTCGCGATGATGAAGGGCGAATCGGCCAATTGAACAAAGAGCTGTGTAACAGTCTCAAGCTGCTTCCGGCCATGACGTTGGAGTTTGCCCGGATCGGCAGCCTGTTCCCTGAAGTGTTTGGCATCGACTCCGGCAGTCTTCAGCCGTTGGATGGCGACAATGCAGTGGCGGCGGCGGAACGCATTCAGAACGATTTCTCTGCGCTGCAGAAGATTGGCAGCAACCTGGTGAAGGGACTTGCGCTGATGCTGGCTGTGGATGTGGCTGCCGATGCGCAGATTCAGACCATTCCGGCATTGCTCGATGTATTGGGCATCGGCTCCGGGGCTGCCGGCATTTCGATGACAGGGGCGGTGACAGGCATGTTTGCCATTGGCCTATTGACCTACAGCGTACTCAAGGAGGTTGATCGCCAGGACCGACATACCCGCGATCAAGCCTTGAACACTCTGAGCCGATTCAAAGATCACTACCAGGCGCACTACCTTGAGCAGTTCGACATTCTGATGGACCAAGTGCGCACTCGTCTTTGCGATAGCCTGACCGTGCGCTACCGGCTTGACGAAGCTCTCATGCGCCGCGATCGAATCAGCAAGGCTTTGGCCGATGTAACGTCGCTGCGCCTGGATTTGCAGGACGAAATCGGCACCCGTAGCCGACCGCTGCTGGCATGAGTCTGCAGGCCGTCTGGCAAGACCTGTACGACTCACGGCTGGATTGGGCGCACCGTGCTTACGACTTGTTCATGGACAGTCTCGATCCACGGGTGCGTGCGTGTTTTGCAGACGGCGGTACTGAGGCATCGGTGGTGCTATTTGGTCGCTCCCAAGTGGGTAAGACCACGCTACTGCTGAATGTGCTGGGTATCGACGAACAACACTTGGCACGCGTCAGTCAGGTATTGCGTGGTGGCCGTAGCGCTGGGCAGTCATCGACTGCCACAGCTATGCAGTATCGCTGTGCCGCGGATGACAACTGGTATCTGAAGATCCAGCAGCAACAAATTAGAGTCAGCCAGCAGCAATTGGTGGAGAAGCTGGCGCAGCTTCGTTCCCACGTTGAAAACGGGTTACCCTCACCCGAGGATCCCGTCGAAGTCGGCATTCCGCAAAAGTACTTCTCGGCTCTGTCCCGCACGCGTCCTCAGGTACGCATCTTGGACCTGCCTGGGGATAATCCGCAGAACCAGCAAGAGGCCTTGCACGTACGCCAGATCGCTGGCCGTTACCTGCCAATGGCTGACCTTATTCTTATCGTCGGCAAGCTCGACGATCTGTCGTTTCTCAATCCCAAGGCTTTCGCTCTGCCTGGTATCAGCGATTGGCGTTACACACCAAACCGCTTTCGAATAATCACCACGTTCTCATTTTCATTGCAGTCGGAAGTCGAGTGGGCAAAATGTCAAACTGAACTGGATGCCTCTACGGTACGTGCTCATGTGATGAGCCAGATCGAAACCCACAATATTGACCTAAGAAACGGTGCCGATCTGGCCCACCTATATTTTCCACTCGACTTTGGTGAGTCGTGGCAAAACACCCGGATAGGCGACCCAGATACATTCAGGCGCATGGACGGAATCAACACTCAGTTGATGGATGAACTATTGGTGGATATCGCCAATTCCGCCACAGTGCATGGTCGCCTGCGACAAGCAGCAGACAGTCACATCGTCGCGACACGGCTGAAGCAGGAAGAGTCGCAGAGGATGCACGTTGAGCTCGAGCGCTTGATGATCGACAAGAATCGGCGCAAGGATCTTATGAAGCAGGCCAAGAATCTAGTGGTCATTCAGAAAGACAAGGTCACAGAAGCGCTTGTGCCGTCTTTTGGTCTACAGGAACGATTGGAGATTTTACAAAAGTGCCAGCAGGGCATCAGTTGCCCGTCGTGTATTTCCAACCTGAGCGGACTGGCCACTGATACCGATGCGCTGATTCAACGTATTAGCGAATGCTGTAACCATCTGATCGATGTCGCCGGCGCCTTGGAGGCTCGCGATATTCTTCCCTTCAATATTCGTTCGCAAAATCCTGTCGAGCGCGCACCTAAAAAGCTGCGAGAGCAGCTGGACCGCTGTTTTTCCAGCTTGCACCAAACCTTCAATGGTTATGCGCACAGCGAGTACTTCCCATGGCTTTCGAACTCTTTCGACGAGGACAGGGCTCAGTTACGCGATTTGATGGAAAGAGCCACTCAACTGACGATCCATTTCACAGCGGGGCTTTGGTGGGATGTTGTGGAAAGTTTTCTGCGCGACAAAGTCGAGAAATTGCATCGCGAGAAGAGTGAGTTGGCGACGCGCGAGTCAGCGTTACGAGAATCTGAGAGGAGGTACGCGCGAAGCCGCACAAACGTTACGCAACAAAAAAAACGCCTCTCAGATTTCGAGCAAGAGATGGACGCAGAGGTGGCGCGGGGCGAGCGATTCTCTCGCTACCTGAACGACGCCTTTGATGAAGAACTGGCTGAGCGCCGACGAGTCATCAGTGATGAACCATCAATACCGCGCAGGTTGCTTCAATTGCTTGGGTGTAAAGCCTTGTGTGATGAGCGCGACAAACTGTTCGGATGACTCAGGTTTTTTGTAATTTACATTTCCCAAGGCAATGACCTATGTCTGAACCCAGTACTGATGAAGTTGAGCTGGCCTCGCTGTTGACCCGTGTAATGTCCGCTCCCTTGGCGCCGTTACGCGAACATGGGGCGAAGCTTGAGAAGGACCTTAAAGCGGCCACGGATAAAAATTCCAGCTCCAGCCAAATGCTTCATTCCAGTCTCGATAGCATCAATCTCAGCCAGAAAAAGGTGATGAGTAAGCTGGGCGAGCTTGAGGAGCTTCTTAAGCCGATTGACCTCATTGCCAGTCATCTGGGAAGTCTGCGCGACACCGTGTTGAGTGCAGACCAACTGCAGCAGTCCCTGGAGATTCACGCTCGAGATCAGAAGATGCTGATTGAGCACGGCCAAGAGCATGTAAAGGCAACACTGCGCCAGCAACAGGAGCACCTGGTCGAGCTGGATAACCGGGTTGCTCAGTCGAAAAATGACCTCTGGCTCCAATTGCAGGAGCGGCTTGATCGCTCTGATTTACAGGCCACAGAAGGGCTGCGTGAGCATGTCCAGGTGTTGGAAGACAAGTTGTTGGCATGTGCTCAACGTATATCAAACATCGGTAGCCATCTGGCGAAATTGCAAAGTAAAGCTTTGACCACCGAGCAGGTACAAGACCTGCTTGAAATTCAGGCAAGCGCTCAACGCGTCTTGGTCGAACAGGGGCATAAGCAAGTTCAGGCGTCGCTGCGGCACAGCCGGCAGAGCGTTGACTCACTTGATGCACAGGTCGCTCAGGTGAAGACCGATCTGCGCTCACATTTTCAGGACCGTTTTGATCTTTCAGACCAGCAGCTCGGGCGAGCGTTGGACCTGCTCGGTGAGCGGCAAGATCGGCAACTGAGCAAGTCGTTCAAATGGCTGATGACGCTGGGTGTGCTGAACTTGATGGGTCTTGCGGCTTGCGCCGTCTGGATAATCCTCCAGCGGTGATGATTGTCCTCGCGGCGACAGACCTAGATTTTTTCAGAAAGCGATTGTGCCTTGCTGACAAATGAATCCACGACTTTGGCAAGCGCACCATCCTTCAGTGCGCAATCCTTGATAGTTTGCGCTACAGAGTCTTCCGTCCAGAGCTTATCGATCACGTTTGGGTTGAGGCCGGACTGCTTGTACACGTATTCGTTAAGAATTTTTGGTGCGATTCTCGGCAGGACAAATCGATTGAGCTGGGGGGATCGCAGATTCTGGAAGAATGTGTTGAGCACCTGGGTCGTTTCATCAAAGCGACCGTCTCGAACGAGAGTATTCACGATGTCCATGACAGGGTGAGACGCGTACTCACCGTCCCATCCTTCCAGTGACTTAGCTAAAATCGTCTCAATTGGTTTCATTTACCGGTTCCTTTGCGTTTCAGTTAACGGCGATTTTAGTTCTCAATTGCTGCTGATTCGCATCGTATCTTTGGTCATTTCTCACGTGCTGATTTCGAGCAGGGCAACACACTGATGCTTCGGCTGGCTGTTTAGGTGCAGCTTTTAATGGAACGACTGCCGGCAGCGAAGTTGCTGCGACTGGTCTCGATAAAGTGCTACCCACTAGCGTTCGACGTTGGCGTTAATGCCGTGGCTGATGGCGACGCGGGAACCAGTGAAGACGCGCACGCGATATCAGTCAATGGGCAGCCCTACGGTCTTCCTCCAAAATGATCGAGCGCTCGGCTCAAGGTTAGCCAAGAAAATACTGCTCACACCTTGGTATTTCTCGTCATAGCACCCATAGCCGGCTAAAACCTTGGGAGGCCCTGCTATTTGAGGAAATGATACTCCTCTTGAAAACCGTGCCTTGTTTCTTCAGTTACAACCACTAGCTTCCCGCCTGCTCTTGTTATCTGAGAAAGCACTGACGGGTGCGGATGTCCATACGGATTGCGTTTTCCGTGGGAGATTACGGCGTACAGGTCCGACTGATGATTCAGCTTAGGGTTGTAGAATCGGGGGCCGTTCCTAGGAGCTGCTCCATGATGTGGGACAACAACCGTCTGGGTTCGTGGAAGCTCGTGTTTGAAATGCAGTTCGAAGTCGTCCCAGACCGATGCTTCACCTAATGGAGCGTCACCAGTACCGATCCAGCCGGGCAGAGCTATGTCATCTTCGTAGTACCAGTTCCAGTTCTCATAAGAGGGATGTTCGTGTAACCGGTAGTATTGGATTTTCTCGTCGTCAGTCTCAAAGTTTGGGCCTGAGTACATCCCAAGCGACAAGAAGTTACTAAGGCGCTTCCCCTCAGCCTCCTTTAGCCAACCTGGACTGAATTTGTCCAAAGCGCTTCTGTAGGCCGAAACTGCTAGGTCTCGATTAGAACTTGGTGCTGCGGATTTCCTTCCACCATGCCCCTTCTTGGAACGGCCCCTCCGCGGCTTCACATTCAGCCAGTCAACGATGTCCTTGGCACCTCTTACCTTGTCATTTAATGCTGCTACCGGAAACCCGATGCGGGCGAGTTCACTTTGAATCAGGTCTCCAAGTTTGACGTTGAGACCTCTATTCCAAAATCTAATCTTCCAGTCAAGGCTGTGAGATGTGGCGGTGTTGCCTGCGAGTAGGTCCTTGTCATCTGGGATCACACGCTCCATTGTCCCGCCAGGGCCGTCAACACGAATGGTTGCACGCCCAGAAGGGGCATTTTCGGAGGTGCGGGTGTTCTGCTCGAGAAATTCAGGCTTGAAGGGGCGTTCAGGAATGTCCGGACGCTCTTGGCGCGACCCTTTTTCTACCATCGTAATGGGAGTGCCCCAGAGACTGTTCCCACCTACCGCGATGCTGTGCAGATCGGAAACGGTGTGATCGTCGATAGACGCTGCTTGACTGGCAAGAATAACAGCCAACTCTACAGGCCCGAGATACGGTAGGACGATTCTATCCACTTCGAATTGATCTATGAGTTCGTTGGCTCCGTTCATATGGTCCCAATCGAAATGGGACAATATCATAAGATCAATCACGGGCTTTGCACTTCCAGACCGAAAATCTACCCAGATGCGTCTTAGGTTGTGCTCAAGCTCAACTGTCTTTCGCCCGCTCTTCAGAGCACCGCAGTCGTAGACGTAGTCGAAACGCGATCCTTCAGTCGGAGCATTGAAAAAAACAGAGGCAGAATGAAAGGAGCCTTGACCGACTCCGTGTTGAATACGAGAGTGATGTACTGTCATTGAACTAAAAATCCATTTGTCGACAAACTTCGAATGTATTTGAACAGCACGAGCTGCTTAAGAATGATTTGTGCCAAGTTTCAAAGCATGAGATATCGGAGGCAAGCGCCCAGATTCTGGACACCTGCTGCGACAGTTACTGCTTAAGGAATTCCTCGCGCAATGTCACAACCGAACAAACACCTGGGTGTTCCAGCGCTCAGTCACCGCAACGTTGACGACTAGTCGGTTCAATGCTTCTCCCTGCCTTACCGTCTCCTCTGAAAATCCAAAAACATTTCGATACCGTTGGCCTTGTTGCCGATCCATTCGCCAGTAGGAGAAGCCCATATCGAGGCGGACTCTAATTTGGCGGCCAGAATTAAACGTTAAGCGCAACATACGCCCGTGGTCGATGGCCAGATCGCTTCGCACCTCAGAGGAAAAACCCACGTACTCCAACGCTGCTTGCATCGCTTCATCGCGCTGCTTATGGCTGGGCCAGTCGTGCCATAGAAGTGTGGGTGCTAGGAACGTGGACTGATACTGCTGGCCTGTAACAATCACTCGCGGGCTTGAAGTAGCCTCAGTGACAGCTTGGCGCAGCGCATCAACTACCTCAACGAACAGTGCCACGGTAAATGGGTTGCGGATGTACCGATCGGAGTACTCGATGCATTCCAGAACGTCCTGTTGAGCGAAGGCAGTGCGCAGAGCCGGTGAGCGCTCAGTGAGCAACGACCAGAATTGCTTGCCAAACCCAATCAGCTTGCCGTCCAGATCTGTTGGTGCGATGTCGATTTCAGCATCGCCGGATATAGGCCGAATTTCTGTTGCCGCAAAGTTGTGTGGTTTAGTTGCTGAGTGATCTGGGTTACCTCGAACGATCAGGCAGCCATCGACGTTTCGAGCCCACGAGTCCACTGGAATGCCTAGGGATTCAGCCTTACTCGCCCAGGCAATCATTGAGTCTGGTAGCTCAAGGGATACCAAGCTGAAATGGGTGTTTCCACTCATCATATGGGACCTTGGGACTTCACCATAAGACGCGCCGCTGTCTACAAGGGCGGCCAGGCGGTAACGATTGCCTTCACCGAGCAGCTCTAACATCCCCGTGGTTGCAATAAGGCGTACTGACAATTTCTCGGCGCACCAGGAGGCTACCCGGTCGAGCAGGGTAGACGCCAGCGCCAAGTCCCATTGCTCAGGGGTACCCTGCAAGTAAAGATTGACCGTACCTGAGCCGTGCTTCGCGAGGTGCATTGCAACTGCTTCAAGCAGACCTGTGGTCTCCGCGACGCTGCCTGGCCCAAAGGCTTTTTCATTATCAGGAAGCGAGAGGCCATGGCGCCACGCAGCGTTTATCCATTCCAGTGCCCTGAGTCGGTCAAGATTGTCGGCATCAAAGCGAGTATCAAACCCAATCAGGCAATTCTCACATGCGCTTTGGCAATGCGGACAATTTAGGGTTTTCTCTACGTCGTGCCAAATGTCGGATGTATTGATTTCCAAGGCTGCCTGGGTCGCGTACCCACCGCTGCGCTGATCAAAGACTTGTACGAGCTGCACAGCTTGCCCCTCCCATTCCACTTGGCGGGTGCTGAACCCGAGCTCTTCAGGGAGAACGCCTGTGGCTTTGGCAATTGCTTCGCGCAGGGCGACTGAAATGGTGAAGGCCGCTACCTTGTCCCTCAGCCATGCGCCGGTCGTAGGATTGCGCAAAAGCAATTCGATTGCATCTGTCTCGCCGTCATGCCCAAGTCTGACATTTGACTGAATTTTCCACCTGTTAGTGTGCCCCGGGCATGGCTCGGGCTTATCGTCATACTTTCCTCCGCGGAGCCTCCGATGCGCCCTCGAGGCCGAGCGGAAAATTCCAGGCAAGGTCGACTCGCCCTCGGGCACGTCAGGATCGGGAGTCGAGAGCATCGGCTCCGCCAGGCCACACTCGAGGCACAAGGCGAAGCCTGTATTAAATGCCCCGGCCGTATGGTGGAACATGTGGGCTTTATCACTCGCGCGGAAAAAACCGTTCGCCGGGTTTGCCAGAGGCACCCAAGGTTCATTGACGCTCAGTCGGGCAGGCTGAATTGGGACATACGTAGGATGGTCAACATCTGTGTGGGGTAGGTCACCGAATACCACGGCAAAGCCATTGGGTACGAGGTATCGCCAAACTTCGCTTTTTTTGAGGTCGCTGCCGCAACATTCACAATTGCTCGGCTCAAGCATGAACGTGCTTCCGGTTGCTCCACAGGCGTTGCAGCGCCAGGCCCATTTGAACATCTGAGCCTCCTTTACATCGTCCTGGGTAGCAGGCAGCTTCCAGTTCAAGGTTAAACCCTGAGAGCGATACACCAGTCCGTCCAGCACGATCTCGGCGCCGGGGGCATATTCCCGCAATCCTGTGATCCGATCCCGTGAAGGAAGGTCCCGGCTTTGACCCCATTTATCCTCGCGCTGGCTTACCCCTTTGCCCTTCGCCTTCGGTGTCTTGTAGATAGGGTTGAACGTTACGATATCCGTGGGGAAACCATAGCCTGGCAGGAATCGCCGTGTGGCGAGCTCTTTCAACAGGTAGGCACCCGTCAACAAATCCAGCTGAGCCATCAGGGCACGCAAGGCGGCACTTTTCGCCTCATTGCACCCCTCAAAGTAGGCCTTCTCCTGTATGGCGTACTCATATTCCTTCAGCCATGATTCAGTGATATTGGCGATGCTCTCTGCTGTCCGGCGGCTAAGTACCTCAGGCGTAGTCAGGGCAAGCACCGTACTGTCCACGAGGGCTTTCAACTGGCGAGATACCGGTTCCAGGGTTGGCGCGTCATGCCTGCACCAGTAGCTGAACCTCTCGGCCAGCGAGGCGCTATGTCCTGACTCTTGATCGTTACAGGTGAAAAATGAGCCGACAGTCATACTGCGTAGTTCTTCGTAACCCAGCACCTCCTTGAGCCAGTACGCCAACAGGAACGCGTTCAGGTGACGGGTGATTAGATCGGGGCTGCGCAGGGACACCTTTGGAACGACCATATCCGTCACGAACGGCCAATCAGGTTTGGCAAATACATGCTGGTCGTGGGGAGTGCGGCGGCATACGGTGAGCGCGATGGCACGACCTTCACCACGACGGCCTGCCCGCCCCGCACGCTGGAGATAGTTAGCAGGTTGGGGAGGCACGTTGTTGTTTGCGACGGCAGAGATCCCACTTATGTCGATGCCCATTTCCATGGTGGTTGAGCAGCTAAGTAAGTTGATCTGACCTTCGCTGAACTGTTTTTCGTAGTCCCGAAGTGTCAGGTCTTTCTGCTGCGCGGAGTGCTCTGCTGCACGGAAATAGGGGGCGCTCTCTATGATACGGTCATGGAGATCTGACCATAGGCCTTCGTCTTGCAATGCTTTCACTGTGGGGTCAGTGACCAGCCACTGCCGTGCTTCGGCGATGCGCTCAACATCGGTCTTTGCTCCAGCGTTAGAGTGCGGATACTTCGGAATCTGAAACTGAGGCAGAGGCACTGCAGAGTTTTGTGAGCCGGCGGCACCATACGGGCTGAGGTTCGCGAAAACCGTGTCTAGGAATTTGCGGGTGACAGGGCATTGCCACACTGTACTGCTGAGCCGGAAGTGGAGCTTGTTGAGATCAAGTTGAACACCTCGCGCCTCGCCGGTGAGCAGCTTCGTGGTGTCCGTGAGAGCTTTCCATGCCTCCTGAAGGAAGTAATCCAACTTATCCGCGCTGGTATCGGGAGAGAGCCCGAAAGCGTCGCAGAGCAGATTAATCGGGCGGGATTGACGCTTGCGTCCGACTCTGACGCTTGGCCAAATGCGATACAGCCGCTTCGAGCTCGCATCCAACGCTTCGGTCTGGGGCGACAGGAGAGATTTGGCCATGAAGCGCGTGCCGATGAAACGTTGCCACTCGGGAAGAATGCGTACATAGGTATTTTCCCGGACGAAGAAGTCCAGCAGCACCTTGAGGTATGCACGCCAATCGGCATCAGTGCCCGGCCAGCCAGTCGGAGCGGTGACCGCGCCCACCTGTGGGTACACAATTTCTACCAAGCCCATCGTCTCGAGGTTGTTTCGGGCCTTGGGTCGGCGCATGAACTCTCTGGCCAGAAAGATGCCTGCCAACTCAGTTGCACCGACATTGGCAGAAAATAACTCGTCAGCCAGCTTGGTGTAGTAGGTCAATATCCCTCCGCCAACGTCCCGAGACATAGCGAGCATCCGGCACAGTTGGTCCCAGGAAAGCACCGCACCTGACCGCAGCTTGGCTTTAATATCCCGCAGCTTTTGCAAACGCCGTTTGTCTCGATCCCTTAAGCGCTCTTCCTCCTCGTCGGCAATCAATTCCGCCAGCTCTTCTTCCTCGTCAGGCGGGAGTTGGCCGCCCGGATCCTCGTTGAGCAAATGGTGATAGATGAGACTTCTCACTCGAAGCCGCTCGGAGTCCTGTTGCAGCTTGGCTGCGATACGCGCGGTACCTTGGCGACTATCGGTGAATGAAATCATCTTCCGCCCGCTGAAGGGCTTGGTAAGCGCACCGTCTTTGTCGGCGGGACAGAAATCGAGCAGTGCGGGTATCACGGTACTGAGCAGAAGGGGGGTACCGATGACAGCACTACGGAACAGGGCGTTCTGGGGCGCTTCATCTTTGCAACAAGGGCATTGATCCAAGCCTGCGAGCACCAGAATTTCGAGAAGGGCTGAGTCGCCTTCTGGCTGATGATCGCAGAGACGGTGCTCTTTCCGGTCAAGCCATCGATCTTCCGTTTCGAGCTGCGTCTTCCGGTTGACGATGAGCCAGCGCTGGCCACCGCCACTGGGAAGCGAGGTTTGGTCTTCTTCCTCATCGTCCGTTTCTCGATCAAGATCCAGGGCGAATTCGTCGACAGCATCGCGCGGCACACTTGAAACACCCCCGGCCTTGGTCTGTCGCCCCAGCAGAAACGCCTCATTGCATGAACCGCAGCTCACCAGGCTAACCACCGGCGCGCCGCAAGAGCACTCTGTGCGGTCACTGGTGTGCACGAGTCCATATGGCCACTCAGGATCAGCCAAGGGAGTGTTCGCCTTAGCTGGGCATGCTCTGTCAACGCAGACTTGCAGCCCCTGCAGCACGTCGTGGAACAAATGAAGGCGAAGAGGGAGGAAGAACGGATCATCAATACCGTCTGGCATTTGTGTGCCCGACAATATGCTAAGCCAGGCCAGCAGGCTTTCAGACGGCACCGACCCAGAAAATGTCGTGCTCAATGAGCTCAACTTATTCACTCGTGTACCGGACTCGGTGTTGAATGCGGACCGAAGGGATCGTGCCAATGTGTGGTTAGCCAGTGCTTCGTAGCGCTTGGGGCTAGCAACTTGACCAGCGTCAATCGCGGCAATGTCATTGAAGCTCAGATCGTGCTCGCGGGAAGCATGGGGTAGGGTGGGAACCTCGCGGTGGCCCTGCACAACCTCGATTTGGCTGATGTCGACACCAGCCATATTTGCGAGAAACAATTTGAGCGAGTCGATCGTTTTTTGGTCGCTACCAAAGGTTGCCGACGTAGCAATGAAACGCACATTTTTCGGCTCGACCTTGAACGCGTACATCACGCGACGTAATAGCAGCGCCATTTCCGCCGCTTGGGAACCAACGTACGTGTGCGCCTCGTCGAGGATGATCCAGCGAAGTTTGCCGGCCGACTGCTCTAGAATCGGAGCATCGTCTTTTCGCACCAGCATGTACTCGAGCATGGTTGCGTTGGTGACCAGCAAGGGCGGAGCACTTTCTCGCAAAGTCGTGCGGTCAGGAACATGGCCCTTAGATGTCTGCGACGAACCTTTCTTTACCGCTGTATTCAATCCCCCGGTATACAGGCAGTAACGAACCTTTCCATCAAACCCGTCGGTCCACGCATCAAGCCGATTTTGCTGGCTGCTGATGAGGGCGTTGAGGGGATAAATCATCAACGCTTGCACGCCCTGGAGAGTGCCATTACGAGCAGCGTCCCGGGCCAGGCTATCCAGTACGGGCACCATGAAGCACTCGGTTTTACCCGAGCCGGTGCCGCTGGTTACAACCAGTGACCTTGGCTTCTCGTCCCCGAGGACCTGCCAAGCTTCGAGTTGGTGGCTGTAGACCTTTCGATCACGAGGGAACGGATCCACATTCGCCGAACCCAGCGGCGAAACCATGTTGCGAACGAGACTAGAGTGGAGCAAGTTGCCTTCAAGAGTGCCGAGCGACTCCTCGCTTTTTCGCCAACCGAACGTGGGCTCAAACACCGGGTCGGCGAGAATCGCGCCTTTCTTCCCCGGTTCTCCCATCAGCTGCTGAGTGAGGTGTTCACGAAGGGCTGGGTGCTTAAGCGCCAACAAGCTTTGAATGGCGCGGGTACTTCGATTGCGCAGTTCACCGATCAGGGATTCGAAATAGGTCATATGGGTCCTTCCGATTAATTAAGCACTGCGCTATCAGTACTGAAAGCCAGAATTTGGCCGAGACGGTATGCGGTATCGAACCATTCGCGATCAAAGTCACGGTAGAGGCGAAGGGCATGAAGGCGCTCCGTGTTGGCCAGCCATTGGTATGACCGGTCCTGGGCAACCTCAAAGCCAAGCCAGATAGGGAAACCGATGACTGACCACTTATAGTCTCCGCGGTACAGTGTGAAGGGTTCAAAGAACGCCTGAACGGCAGTTATATTTAGAAAAGTGGCGATTTCATGCTTGAACAAACTGGGCCACTCGTCATCATCACGGCGGAGCAGCGTATGGAAAGAACTGCCCTTAGGCTCGTTGAGAACGTGCTGTTGTTGGGCCACTAATGATCGAGGTGAAGTGATCAACCTCTTAGCGGACGTATCATCTGTATCCATTACCAGATGGCGTGCAAGATCAATCGCCAACAGAAGCCCTGGCTGTGCGATCTCCATCGAGGACCTACATTCCAGGAGGGTGCGTGCAAACCCTCTGATTCTACCTTCGGCAAGCGAGTATGACTGAAGTATACGAACGCAAGCGACCCAGTCGGCCGGGGAGCCCAATAGCCATTCGAAAGGAAGCTCCTCGGAGACTCTGCCCGCGAGCTTTTCGGCAAAGCCCTCGCAATGAAGCAACGCCATGATCATCGCCCGTGGTTTCTTAGAGAAGACGCGCCAGACGTCCAATCCGGACAAGGGCAGATGCCCCAGGTTCTCAACGATGGCCTCGAGCAGGAACCAATCGTCGTCCTCGGGGTGAGCAGCTAGGTGTTCGGCCGCGGCAGAGAGTGCGGCATAGCGCTCCTCGGTTGTTGCTAGTGACAACGCCAAGCTAAGCCCTGAAAGCTTTGGTTGGGGCTGGCCGTATGGTTGGCTAATAGACCAGATGAAGGGGCGAAATGCCGATCTAGAAGTGTTGTCGGGAAAAATCAGCCAAGGCCCCGGCTCACGACTGTCTGGATTAAACCACCAGCGCCTCAAGTGCGAGTCTTCCGATCGAGCTTGCTTAAGTTGTTCGGGAACAACGTCTGGATGTGAGATGGGAACCGTAAAAATGCCAAGCGTTTCAATCCCGCCCTCCGGTATCCGCTCGGCGTGTGGGAAGCAAACAGCCCCCGTTTCGAGGTCGCGCTGAAGCTTCGCTGTGTAACGCCCCACCTGAATCGAGGCCACCGACGTATTGAGCTCCTGACATTCGATGGTCACTGTTGCATCGAGCGCCTCGGTGCAAGCGAGCATTTCCTGAATCGGCCGAATGTAGTCAAACAGCCGGATTTCTTCAGACACACCGTAGTCTAAAGTCCGGGTCAGAAGCGGATGGCCTCCCGTGCCGACTCGAAGCAAAAAACAGACCTGCCAGTGTCGGCGATGCTTCCCGGGTAGTAGCCGAAGGCGACTACCGAGTAGGTCGTTAAGATCAATCCGCTGATGGGGCTGCACCCGTCTCCCTTCAGGATCAAGAAAGACAGCCCCGGTGGCAGGAAAGGGGACTATCAGATGCTGCGTTTGGCTGCCTGGCCAGGCAACGGTGAGGGTCACCTCCGCCGGCACGGAGTGATCCTGTGCCCGCAAAGTGAGCTTCCAATCGCGTCCTACTCGCTCTGCTACCAGATTGCAGGAGTCGCTTTCACAACCCACACCCAGAGCTGGCCAAGATCGGAGCCACAGAACACCGCCTCGGCTATCGCTCTCCGCGCTTACCTCGACCGAAGCATCGGCGGGAAGGCAAACCACTTTCAGCCGAGTCTGTATCGTGTCGGCATACTTCCATAAAAGGGTCCCCATCCCCACAGGCGGTGAGCGAAATGAAACGACGGATGGGTTACCGCTCGTCTTCCACAGAAACTCGCCTTGTGCGATGGATGGGCTTGTCCCACTTGCAGCTAGGCGGCGCAGCGACGGCATACCTCTGTAAGTTGGTACCGGTTCGGACCGCTCCGCTATGAGGTGTCCGCCCCAACAAAGCATTCCATCATCGTCGCGCTCCTGGGCGCACCGGATGCGGTAGACGCCATCCGCAAGCGATGCACGCGTAACCCCAGAGTGGACTCGGTAAAGGTTGCGTTCTGGTACCGGGGATGACAAATCATCAAAGTCTGAGTCTTGATTGAAGACCGTAGCTCGCGTTGGGAGACACAAAAGTACGCTAGCGTCACGCGTGCTACAGCTTCCCATGGCCACCAGCGGAGCGTTTGGTGCTGCATCTTTGAAGACCCATGGCATGTCGGGTTCAAGCGTGTCACTGCCTGGTAGCGGGGCGTCAAACAGGGTCTTACCCAGACGAATCAGCCTGAGGCGAGCAGAAAGAGTTGAGTTGGCCAGTGAAGTGGGCAGCGGGCGGGCAACAAGCCTTACGGCACCATCGCGGCAAACACCGTCAGCGAGGTGGAACTCCCGGCCGCCAACCTCAACAGTGAGCTCAAACGATGGCGGCAGCAGATCTGTTGACGAGCAATTGAACAAATCAGCAAATGCCTGGGGCGTGGTTCGAGGCGCGATATCGATTGCAGCATCCAGGCGGCAATTGCCCTCGGCTCCAAATCGTAGGGAGCGCCGCATCTGTACAGGGATACGAGACCCACTCCGGCTTGCGTCAACTGCTGCCTCGATCAGCCCAGTGAGTAGGCTTCGGGCCGAGTCATCATCGAGACGAAGCGGAAACTGGTCCATCCATTGCGGGTAGCGTGAATCGAGAACCTCAACCGGGTTTTGAGCCTCATGTAAACAATAACTGTGGTGCAAGCCTTGGACTGCTTGAACCACCTCCGCTAGCAGACGGTAAATCGTCGGCTGGCGATAGCTTGATGGAAGAAGCTCACAATGGTGCTGGATCTCTGCCTGTACAACTTCGTCGGTAAGGCGGCAGGTGATGGTTTGACGGAGAACGGCCTTTAACAAGCGAACCAGGTTGCCGTGGGACGACTCGATCAAACGCAATGGCAGTCCGCCCTGAATCGCAACCAAGCCTAGATAACGCTTTCCACGCCCTAGCTCAGCCGAAAGGCGCCACACTTTCCTCCCGGAGATTACGTACTGCTGACAGGCTGCGTACCCAGGAAAAGTCAGCGATAGGTTTGCGAATAGCGGATTCCAGGCCCAGGCGCCTCCCTCGTAGGAGCGTTTCCACCATTCGGCAGCGTAGAGCAGCCATGCCATGGAAAAGGCGGCGCTGTCTAATCCTCGGGGGCTGAGTTCGTGATTTTTCAGCAGTTCGGAAAGAGCAGCATATTCCTGGTCTGAGGTGCGGTAGGCATACAGAGGTCTACCATCAGGTTCGAGGAGGCTGCGATTGGACAAAAAATGCTGTGTCCAGATTCCCAGGCGCGGTTTTGCTACATCCATGACTGAAACCATATTCACCTTCTCGTGGGCACTACCAGGCTATGAGATGCAAGGGCATACGAGGTGCGCCCAAATAATCGTGCCATCCGCTCAGCTTGGTAATGGCAACTTGGAATCATGCCATGGCAGCTACAATCGGTGAAACCTCGTGAGAGACGAAGCGACTAGCGGCTGGGGAGGACGATGCGTGCTTTCGCGGCATCCACCGCCAAGTCACAACTAGAGTTACCGCCTCCCCCCAAAGCCTTGTGACAAACTTTATTGTTTGCAGCGACCCTTCTTTTTTAAAAATTCAGAGTTCTGTGACAATCTTAATTTTCAATGCTTCGGCACTGTAAGGCCCTACAGGCCGCGGAATTTGCGGGGTGCTGTGACCATCTTTATTGTTTCGTCACAACCCGCAAAAATCGCAGCCTCGGCTGCGATTTTTGTATCTGATTCGAGGACATCCATGGACCGCTTCCAGGAAATGCAGATCTTCGCCACGGTGGCCCAGGAGCAGGGCTTCTCGGCAGCGGCGCGTCGTCTGGGTTTGTCCGCCGCCAGTGTCACCCGGGCGGTGGCGGCGCTGGAGCAGCGCATCGGTACGCAGTTGTTGATTCGTACCACGCGCAATGTGCACCTCAGCGAGGCCGGTCAGCGTTATCTGGAAGACTGTCGGAGAATTCTCGTCGAGGTGCAGGAAGCCGAGGATTCGGCGGCCGGCAGTCACGCCCAGCCCCGTGGGCAATTGACGGTGACGGCGCCGGTTTTGTTCGGCGAGTTGTTCGTCACGCCGCTGATGGCCGGCTATCTGACGCAGTACCCGGACGTTTCGATCAATGCGCTGTTGGTCGATCGGGTGGTGAGCATGGTCGAGGAGGGCATTGATGTCGCGGTGCGCATCGGTGAGTTGCCGGACAGCAATCAGCACGCGATCCGTGTCGGCGAGGTGCGGCGGGTGATCTGTGCTTCGCCGGCCTATCTG
Organism: Pseudomonas sp. 13B_3.2_Bac1; assembly: GCF_025466205.1. Taxonomy (NCBI): domain Bacteria; kingdom Pseudomonadati; phylum Pseudomonadota; class Gammaproteobacteria; order Pseudomonadales; family Pseudomonadaceae; genus Pseudomonas; species Pseudomonas sp. 13B_3.2_Bac1. The sequence continues at coordinate 3,342 of NZ_JANLOG010000091.1, read as the reverse complement.
GCCCAGCACGGTCGTCCCGAGCATCCGCAGGCGCTGGCCGGCGCGCCGGTGGTGGCGACTTCGTCCATCGGCCAGTTGCGCAGTTGGCCGTTTGTGGATCAGGGCGAAGCGATCAGCGTGCGGCCCGAGCCGAGGCTGGTAGTCACCGCCAATCAGGCGGCGATTGCCGCGGCCTGCCTGGGGTTGGGGCTGACCCGGGTGTTGTCCTATCAAGTTGCCGGCAAGGTGGCGTCAGGTGAGCTGGAAATCGTCCTCGCCGACTTCGAACTGCCGCCGCTGCCGATCCACGTGGTGTATCAAGGCGGCCGCAAGGCGCCGGCGCGGGTGCGCAGTTTTGTCGACCATGCGGTGAAGACCCTGCGTGAGCATCCAGCGCTACAGAACGCGGCGTTGTTTCATCCGGTGAAATAATCGATTGCGATTGCTGGTGATTCTGTTGCTTTGAGGATGGGTGGAAGATGGCCTCCATCGGCGCTGCCATCCCGAACGGCGCCATCTCCAGCGGAGTCGACCATGCAAGCGATCAAACTCTACAACTTCCCGCGTTCCGGCCACGCCCATCGGGTGGAGCTGATGCTGTCCCTGCTGCAACTGCCGACTGAACTGATCCTGGTCGATCTGGCCAAGGGTGAGCACAAGCAGGCGCCGTATCTGGCGATCAACAGTTTCGGTCAGGTGCCGGCGATCGACGATGGCGGCGTGGTGCTGGCCGATTCCAACGCGATTCTGGTGTATCTGGCGCTCAAGTACGGCAATGGCCGTTGGCTGCCCACCGATCCGCTGGGCGCGGCGCGGGTCCAGCGCTGGTTGTCGGTAGCGGCGGGGCCGATTGCCTTTGGCCCGGCGGCAGCACGCCTGGTCACGGTGTTCGGCGCGCAACTGAATGCCGAGGAACTGATTACCCGCGCGCACAACCTGCTCAAGGTGATGGAACTGGAACTGGGCAAGACCCCGTACCTCGCCGGCAGCGAGCCGACCATCGCTGACGTATCCGCCTACAGCTACATCGCCCATGCGCCGGAAGGCAACGTGTCGCTGGATGACTACGCCAACGTGCGTGCCTGGCTGGCGCGTGCCGAAGCCTTGCCCGGTTTTGTCGGCATGCCGCGTACCGTCGCCGGTCTGCAGAAGACTGCTTGAGGGTTCGGCCCGATCTGATCGAGTTATCCACAGTGCGCCAGCGGCGCGGGGAGATGCGTGATGGAACGTTCACCGTGGCACGCTGGCGAGCAACAACTGCAGGCCCATGTCGGCGTTGCCGAACGCATGGAAACCTTCGGCCGCAAGGTGATTCGCGACTGGATGCCGGACCAACACCGCGCGTTCTATGCGCAATTACCGTTCATGCTGTACGGCGCGGTCGATGCCGAGGGGCGTCCATGGGCCAGCGTGCTCGAAGGCGCGCCGGGGTTTGCCGGTTCGCCCGATCCGCAGCACCTGCAATTGTCCAGCCTGCCGGCGGCCGATGATCCGGCGCAGTTGCACGACGGCGCCGCCATCGGTTTGCTCGGCATCGAGTTGCACACCCGGCGGCGCAATCGTCTCAACGGTCGCGTCGGCAGCTTCGACGCCAGCGGTTTCGCGGTGACGGTGGATCAGTCGTTCGGCAACTGTCCGCAATACATTCAACTGCGCCAGTTCCAGCGCGTGCCGCTGAGTGATCCGCAGACGCGGCCAGCGCAGCATGGCAATGGTCTCGATGACGCGGCCCGGGCCATGATCGAAGGCGCCGACACCTTCTTCGTCGCCAGTTACGTCGAGGTCGACGGGCAGCGTGCGGTGGATGTTTCCCATCGCGGCGGTCAGCCCGGGTTTGTCCGGGTCGAGGGTAATCGCCTGACCATCCCCGATTTCGCCGGCAATCTGCACTTCAACACCCTCGGTAATCTGTTGCTCAACCCCCGTGCGGGACTGCTGTTCATCGACTTTTCCACAGGCGATCTGCTGCAACTGAGCGGGCGTACCGAGATCATTCTGGAAGGGCCGCAGATCGAAGCCTTTCAAGGCGCTGAACGCCTGTGGACATTCGAGGTGGAGCAACGGGTGTGGCGTCCGGCGGCACTGGCCCTGCGCTGGCGCTTCGACGGCATGTCGCCCACCAGCCTGTTGACCGGCACCTGGGCCCAGGCCGATGCACGCTTGCAGGCCAAGGCACTGGGGGACCGCTGGCGGCCGCTGCGAGTGACCCGCATCGAAAGGGAGAGCCAGCATATCCGCTCGATTTATCTGCAACCGGACGATGGCGCGGGGATGCCGGTGTTTCAGGCCGGCCAGCATCTGCCGCTGCGCTTCAAGCTGGGTGATGAAACGCCTATTCGCACTTACAGCCTGTCGAGTGCGCCATCGGATGATTTCCTGCGTATCAGTGTGAAACGTGAGGGTTTGGTCTCAGGCCATTTGCATCAGCAGATCCGGGTCGGCGATATCCTCGAGGCGCGGGCGCCACAGGGGCACTTCACGGTGGCGCCGCTGGAGCAGCGACCGCTGGTGTTGCTGGCAGCGGGGGTTGGTATCACGCCATTGCTGTCGATGCTGCGTGAGGTGATTTATCAAGGCTTGCGCACCCGCAGAATCCGGCCGACGTGGCTGCTGCAGAGTTCGCGCAGCCTGGCTGATCAACCGTTTCGCCAGGAACTGGACCGCTTGCTGGAAAATGCTGGCGATGCCGTGCGGGTGGTGCGCTTGCTCAGTCAGCCGGAGGCCTATCTGCAGGAGGGCGAAGATTTCGATCTGCGCGGGCGCATCGACGCTGCGGTGCTGCGCGATCTGCTGGACGTCGAGGATTACGACCAGATCGATTTTGCGGTCTGTGGCCCCGGCGCTTTTACCCAAAGCGTCTATGACAGCCTGCGCGACCTCGATATTCGCGATGCGCGGATCCATGCCGAAACCTTCGGCCCTTCGACGCTCAAGCGCCAGCCGGACCCGGATGCCGTGGTCATCGAGCAGCCGCCGGCCGCCAGCACTTCGGTACCGGTAGTGTTCGAACGCTCGGCCAAAGAAGCGCGCTGGCAGCCGGACGTCGGCAGTCTGCTGGAGCTGGCGGAAAGCCGTGGCCTGCGCCCCGAGTTCAGTTGCCGTGGAGGTTCGTGCGGCACCTGCAAGACGCGGTTGGTCAGTGGCGCGGTGAATTATCCACAGCCCCCGGCAGACATGCCGGAAGCGGGGCAGGTGCTGATTTGCTGCGCGGTGCCGGCGCAGAGTGAACAGCCGCTGGTGCTGGATCTCTGACGGCTCATTTGAAATCACGACAACCCCCCTGTGGGGGGGGGGGGGGGGGGGGGGGGGGGGGGGGGGGGGGGGGGGGGGGGGGGGGGGGGGGGGGGGGGGGGGGGGGGGGGC